>JAFUTQ010000104.1 GCA_017484135.1 Lachnospiraceae bacterium | reverse complement strand
GTGATCTCCAACTCAAATTTTCCCAGAATTTCTTCCAGAATGTCCTCGGGCGTCATGCCATGCTCCAGCATCGCTGTCACCGAGGAAATCTCCGAGATCTTTTTTTCCAGTCCTTCAATCACCTCGTCCTCGATATCCGGCATCAGCTGTATGATGAAACCGCCTGCCTGACGCACCGTGTTTTCTTTATTCATCAATACGCCCAGTCCCACCGAGGAAGGAGTCTGTTCCGACACCGCAAAATAATAGGTCAGATCCTCTGCAATCTCTCCGGTCTGCAGCTCGGTCTGCCCGATATAGGGCTCCTTTAAGCCCATGTCCTTGACCACGGACAGAATGCCTGTCCCCACTGCTCCTCCGACATCCAGCTTTCCCAACGCATTCGGCGGAAGGACTACGTCCGTCACCTCGGGATACCCCTTCACATTTCCCTTTGCATCTGCGGTTACGGTCAATCCCTTCAAGGGACCCGTCCCCCGGATCTGAAGGGTCAGAACATCCTTTTCTCCCTTCATCATGCTTCCCATCATAACTCCCGCGCACATAAGCCTTCCCAAGGCTGCGGTAACAATGGGACTGCACGCATGATTCACTCTTGCCGTCTCCGTCATTTCCTTTGCGATCACGGCAAAGGCACGAATCTGCCCGTTTGCCGCGGTTGCCCGGATCATGTAATCTGACATACGCATTTTTCCTCCGTCTATGTATGATTCTTTGTTTCTTTATTTTTGACATTCTCTTGCAAGGATATACATCCGCTCTGTGGTGTCTGTCACCGGCCCGCCCTGCTCGTCCGTTGCCGACACAAAGCAAAGCCCCGCCTCCGTCAGCAGCCGTTTGATGGTGTCGGGCTCATACGCCCGCTGCACATGAGTCTCCTCATATTTTTGGTAAAGCCCTTCCTTCCGGCGGATAAACAGGGTAAGATCATATTCATTTTCACAGGTTTCGGGATCATAATAGTTTTCCCAGATGAAGCTGCCCTCACTGCGGTTTTCGCAGAATGTATTGTCCGCCAGTATTTTTTCATACTTATACCGGGTATTCAGATCAAAAAGGAACACGCCCCGCGGATCCAGGTAATTGTTTACCAGTCGGAATACTGTAAGCAGCTCCTGCTCCCGAAGAATATAATTCATCGAATCGCAGATACTGACAACTCCGCGCACCGTACCATACAATTCAAATTCCCGCATATCCTGCAAAAGGTATAAAATTTCGGGATACTCTGCGGAATTTTCCCTTGCAAGCATCAGCATCTCTTCCGAGGCATCCACACCGATCATGTCATAACCGACATCAGCCAGCATTCTGGTCATTCGCCCGGTTCCGCAGCCCAGCTCCAGAAGCAGTCCGTCTGAAATATTCTCCTGCCGGAGAATTTCCAGCAGCCTGTCACGCCATGCCTCATAGGGCACGTTATCCATAAACACATCATATACCTGTGCAAAGCCTGTGTATGCTTCCATAAAATCCCTGTTCTCATTTTATAATCAATAATAACAATATCATAACAACTTTACTCCGGAAAAGCAAGCAAGGCTTGCCAGTTTCGGAAAAATCCCGTATACTATTAGTTACCATTCAGAGTTTTTTCAAGAAACAGAGGGAGCTTATGAATACCAACTTTGAGCACTATATTTCCAACAGTCTGAAATCAATGTACCGACGAAAGCTTTTTTCGCCCGCAATCTATCTGCTCATTTTAGTCGCTCTCTGGTTCCTCTTTCCGATATCCTCCATCCTTTTTCCCGCAGAAGTATCCGAGAAAACCGCCCTTGAGGAATTGTACCGGACGGACAGACACTATGTGAAAACCACCCTTACCGATCTGAAATTTACCGGTTATACCCAGCAGATTCTCGGGCAGACAACCGGCTATTATTACTATAAAATGGAGGACGGCATCTGCAACATTGTATTGCTGTCTCCCCGCACCTGCGAGGAGGGGCTTCCCAATATCGCTCATGTAACCATCCGCGCAAAGGTCAACGCAAATTCCGGCACCTACCGCCAGCTTCTGTCGGCACTCGCCAAGGATCTGAATTGGACGGACTCAGGAATATACGGAAAAACCGCCAACTATTACCTCAGCGAGCCGGGGATTCGCTACGGCGCAAGTGTGTTTCTGATTTTGGTATACGGCATAAGCGGAATCTATGCCCTGATCAACCTGATCTCATACATTGTCTACATTCTGTTTCCGCATATGGCGCCCGCCTGCCGTCAGCTGGCACGCTTCGGTTCTCCCAAACGGATGCTGGCACAGGCAGAGCATGAGCTTGCCACGCTGCCCCAGCTTGCCACGGAGGACATGTTTATTACGGAGCATTATTTTATTGAAATCTCCGCGAGCGGAATTGCTTTTGTCCCCATCCGGCGGATTGTCTGGATTTATAAGCATTCCACCCTGCACAAATTCTTCTGGTATCATTTCAGTATTTCCTATACGCTTTGTATCTTTGCGGGAAAACATCTCTATATCCGATGCCCGAAAAACCAGAAATCGGATATCGACGGGATCATAGACTATCTGGCAGAAGCGAACCACAACATTCTGGTGGGCTTTGATGAAAAGAACAGACGAAAGGTGCAGGAGCTTTTGGGAACTCCTGCACCTGTGAAAAAGATTCTCGCTTTTTTGAAGAGGAGGATCTGAGTTTATGGTAGGCGGCACGATGATTTGAGAAAAAACGATGCGTTTAGGGGAAAAAGGTCATGCCGGAGGAGCCGGCATTGACTTCTTGCACAAAAATCTCTGGGACAAGCTAGCTTGTCCCAGAGATTTCTTGTGCAAGAGGTTCACATCGTTTCACGATGTGAACCTTTTTCCCCTAAACGCATCGTTTTTTCTCAAATCATAACCTCAGCGGCAGGAAGTACTGATGGATTCAATTGCCACCGCTCCGCCCCGCACCACCTCAACGGATTTGAATTTTGATTTTAACAGCGCGATGAGCTCGTTATTTCTGCGCTCGGTCAGCTTACATTCCAGCAGCACACTGTCCTTGCCGATGTCGGCCACCTGTACCCTGAACACCTCTGCGATCTGAAACACCTCCTGCTTTTCCTCGAAGGTGCAGCGCCCTACCTTTGCAAACAGGATTTCCTTCATATGGATGGGTACATTTGTCAGGTCAATGACCTTGATCACCTCAATCATGGTGTTGAGCTGTTTTTTGATTTGCTCGAACGTCACATCATCACTGGTCACACAGATCGTCATGCGGGAAACCGTCTCATCCTCCGTGGTTCCCACCGTCAGGCTCTGCAGATTATACGATTTGGCAGAGAAAAGCCCGGACACCTTTGCCAATACGCCCACCTGATTTTCTACATAGAGTGCGATCCATCTGTTTTTCATGGCTTTCTCCTCCTATTTCAAGATCATTTTGCTCATGGGATTGCCGCCCTTTACCATCGGAAGAACGATTTCTTCTGTGGCAATCATGAACTCGATCACTGTGCTGGTCTGATTCTTTTTCGCCTCCTCAAAGGCCTGCGTCATTTCCTCCGCCGTCGTTACACGGATTCCCCTGACGCCATAGCTTTCCGCCCACTTTACAAAGTCCGGCTCATAGGGAGGACACTGCTCTCCCGGCCCCTTGCAGCCCTCCGGACAGGTAATGCGTTTCCGAAGGCAGGTAGCGGAATACCGTTTCCCATAAAATAACTGCTGCATCTGACGCACCATTCCGAGATAATAATTATTAAAAATGCACACAATGACCGGGGCATTCTGGCATACCGCGGTAGCCATCTCCTGCATATTCATCTGAAAACCGCCGTCTCCCGTGACACAGATCACGGTCTGATCGGGACGTCCGATTTTTGCCCCCACTGCTGCCGGAAATCCGAATCCCATGGTTCCCAGACCTCCCGAGGTAATAAAGAGATCGGACCGGTCCATATCAATGTACTGGGCAGCCCACATCTGATGCTGACCCACGTCCGTCACCACAATCGGTTTCTCAAACTGCTGATTGATCTCCTCAAAAATCATCTGGGGCGACAAGCCCTTGTCCCGCCTCATTTGAAGCGGATTTTCTTTGTTCCAGGCGGCAATCTCTGCCATCCACTCCACCGTATCCAGTGGTTCTGCCCACTCTAACAATTTTTCCAGGGCTGTTTTCGCGTCCGCCACCACCGGAACATCTACCACCACATTTCGGGAAATCGAGGCAGTCTCGATATCAATGTGTACGATCTGTGCCTTCGGTGCAAACTCATTCAAATCTCCTGTAATACGGTCATTGAAACGGGTTCCGATGGAAAACAACACATCGCACTCACTGACCGCAATATTGGCCGCATATCGTCCGTGAAGTCCGCTGTTTCCGATATAGTACGGATGGCTCGTAGAAATAGAGCCTTTGCCCATCACCGTCGTGACAACGGGAATCCGCATTTTTTCCGCAAACTTCTCCAGCTCGGCTCCAGCCTTGGCAATATTTACTCCGCCTCCGGATAAGATCAACGGCTTTCTGGCATTTTTCAACAACTTATACGCCTTTTTCAGCTGTCCTACATGCACGCCCTCTACCGGCTTGTAGCCGCGAATCTGCACACTCGACGGATATTCGGAATCCCCCGGCTCTGTCTGGATATCCTTTGGAATATCCACTACCACAGGCCCCGGCTTTCCGGTAGAGGCAATGTGAAATGCCATCTTTAAGATCTTGCCCAGATCCTTGCGCTCCCGCACGGTCACCCCGTATTTGGTCACACTTCGGGTCATGCCGACGATATCCACCTCCTGAAAGGCATCATTTCCGATCAGTCCAAGCGGCACCTGCCCGGTAATACACACCAGCGGGATGCTGTCATAATGGGCATCTGCCAGACCTGTAATGAGGTTGGTAGCACCGGGTCCGCTGGTCACGACACACACGCCGACCTTTCCGGTGGCCTTGGCATACCCCTCCGCCGCATGAATCAGACCCTGCTCATGTCTCGGCAGCACCACGTTGATGTCCGTCTCTTTATATAATTCATCAAAAAGGTCGATCACCATGCCGCCCGGATAGCCGAACACGGTATCTACCTTTTCCTCATGCAATGCCTTAACAAACAGCTTTCTTCCTGTGATATCCATATTTCCTCCTAATAATCTGAACCGGCACGCGTCGCTTCGCGCCACCTGCCAAGTCGTTGGAAGCCATCCTAAAATGAGCTTCGCTCATTGGCTTCCTCCTAGATCAACCCCAGACTGCGCAGGATAAAGATCCATGCGGTCAGGGTAAATGCGCCCAAAAGAGTGGTGGTCACCACAATGCTGGCGGTCAGAACCCCATCATTTCTCATGCTTTTTGCCATGATATAGCAGCTCGGCGTCGTGGGGGACGCCAGCATGATCAAAATTCCGATCATCTTCTCACCGGTAAATCCCATCCATGCAGCCACAGGCAGCAGCAGCAAAGGCTGTGCCACCAGTTTGATAAACGCCGCCCACAGGGTGGGTTTCATCTTTGCCAGAGCTTTTTTCCCCTCAAAGCCCGCCCCCAGCGCCACCAGCGCAAGGGGTGTCGCCATCTTTGCCACATTGTCGATGGCGGCATCGATCATGGTCGGAAAGTCGATTCCAATGAGCGCCACGATCAGTCCCAGAAAAATCGCCAGTATGATTGGATTTTTTATAATATTCATACAGGCCTTCCGAATCTTCCCGGTATCTCTTTTTGTCTCAGCCCCCTCCTCCGGCTCCGCCTCAAAGGTCAGCACGATAACAGAAAAGATATTGTAGAGGGGCACCGCCCCTATGATCATCAGCGGCCCCATGGCTGAGGTACCGTAAATGTTCTGGATAAAGGCCATGCCCATCACCGCTGCACTGCTTCGAAAGGAGGCCTGTACAAAGGCTCCCCGCAGAGAGCGATCCTTTAAAAACAGCTTTGTACTGCCCCAGATCAACCAAAAACAACCGGTGCTGGCCAGTGCGCAGAACAGCACATATCTCACATCAAATACTTCCCGTATGTTCACGGAGCAAATGTCCCGAAACAACATGAACGGCAGTGTAATTGTAAAATTAAATTTGTTTGCCACCGTCACGAACCGCTCATCCAACATTCCGATCCGTCTCAGGAAATATCCCAACACCATGACCAGAAAAATCGGAAATGTGACATTCAGGCTAAATAGCAGATTACTCATCTCACATCACGAACGCTTTCTTTCGTACTTCAAAAAATAATATTCCAGATCAAAATAGGTCTGTTCTTCGCTGTCCTCTGTAATGACCCATTCTTCCTTCTTATCCAGATTCGGAAAATATGCATCTGCGTCATATGCATAGTCGATCTTCGTAATATGTGCCACATCGCATTCATCCACAAGCTGCCGGTAAATGCTCTCTCCGCCGATTACATATATGTCCTCGCTGTTATACTTTGCAAGCTCTGCGTGGAGCTCATCCAGATCATGGACGATCACAGTGCCCTCAGCCCGATAAGCCCGATTTCCGGTCAACACGATATTCACGCGGTTTTTTAACGGTTTTTTGTTTGGAAAGCTCTCCAGCGTCTTTCTTCCCATGACGACGACCTTTCCCGTAGTGGTCTGACGAAAGAATTTCTGATCCTCCGGTATTCTTACCAATAATTTATTCTGATGACCAATGGCCCAATTGGAATCTACTGCTGCAATCAAATTCATCGTAGTTTCTCCTCGTAATAATTTGTAACCGGCACACGCCGCTTTGCGTCACCTGCCAAGTCGCACCGCCCTATACTGCCACCGGTATATTCTCTACCTGCGGGCCTGTAACGTAATTGTCCAGACGGACATCGTTCCTCGTAAACTGATAAAAATCCTTGACCTCAGGATTTAACCAAAAGTCCGGCGCATCGTGAACGGGACGAGCGATGAGCTCCTCTATAATGGGAATGTGCCGGTCATAAATATGCGCATCCGCAATCACATGGACCAATTCTCCGACCTCCATGTCACACACCTGCGCCAGCATATGCATCAGCACCGCATACTGGCACACGTTCCAGTTATTGGCAGTCAGCACATCCTGGGAGCGTTGATTCAAGATGGCATTCAGCGTCAGTCTGTCCGCGCCCTTTTTCTGCGTCACATTAAATGTCATACTGTATGCGCAGGGATACAGATGCATCTCAGACAGATCCTGATGCACATATAGATTTGTCATGATCCGCCGGCTGAAGGGATTATTTTTCAAATCATAGATCACACGGTCTACCTGATCAAACATTCCCTCTTTATATGAATGCTTGATTCCCATCTGATAGCCGTATGCTTTTCCGATAGAACCGGTCTCGTCTGCCCATTCATCCCAGATATGGCTGTGCAGCTCATGCACATTGTTTGACTTTTTCTGCCAGATCCAGAGCATCTCATCGGTGCAGCTTTTGATCGCAGTTTTCCGCAATGTGATCGCCGGAAATTCCTTTGACAGATCGTAGCGGTTTACCACCCCGAATTTTTTGATGGTATAGGCGCTGCTGCCGTCCTCCCAATGGGGGCGAACCTTCTCTCCCTCGGTGCTGACGCCGTTTTCCAATATGTCTTTACACATGTCTGTAAATATCTGATCTGCCATACTCATGGCTCATTTCCTCCTGAGATTCCTTCGTTTTTTACAGCTGCTGCTTCCTTTGTTTCGCAAAACGCATTAGCCGAAGTGCAACACTTCGAGAAGCAAAAACCAACTCATTCCGTAATAGGTTACCACAGCGACTAAATCGTTGATCGTGGTAATCAGTGGACCGGACGCAACCGCCGGATCCACCTTGATTTTCTTAAAAAACAGCGGAATCAGTGTGCCGGTCATGCTGGAGATCAGCATTGCAAGCACAAGCGATACGCCGATGCAGGCGGATACCGCATAGGCAAAGCCGGCGCTTCTTCCCTTGAACGCACAGATATACAACCCGATCAGGATAAAGGAAACCACTCCCAGCAAAAGTCCGTTGCACAGTCCGACCCTCATCTCCTTGATGACCAAGTGGCATTTCTGCTTGACCGTCAGGGATTCATCCATCAGGACGCGGATGGTCACAGCCAGCGACTGGGTACCCACATTGCCTGCCATATCGAGGATGAGCGACTGGAATGCCATGATCAGGGTCAGCTGTGATACGACCCGTTCAAACGCCCCCACCACGGTGGAGACAAGCATGCCCAAGGCCAACAAAATCAGCAGCCAGGGCAGACGCTTTTTCATACTCTCGAAAAGAGGCTCTGCCAGATCTTCCTCTGCGGTCAAACCTGCCAGACGCGCATAATCCTCACCCATCTCTTCATCTACGACCTGAATGATACTCTGTGCCGTAATCACGCCCAGCATCCGGTTGTTGTTGTCTAAGACCGGAATCGAATCCTCGGAATAATCCTTCAGCATTTCGATACAGTCATCGATGCTCTCATTTCCATATACATATGGGAAGGTTGTCGTAATACGCTCCTCCAGATTATCGCTTTGCCGCGCGGTGATCAAGTCCTTCAAATCAATCGCCCCGTAAAACGCGCCCATCTCATCGACAACAAACAATGTGGAAATGTTGTCATTCTGCGCCGCCTGCTGCACCAGCTCATTCATCGCCTGTTTGACCGTAAGATTTGTGGTAATCACGACGTAGTTTGTGGACATTCTGCTACCGATTTCATCCTCGCTGAAGGATGCGATCAGGTCGACATCCTTTCGCGAATTTTCATCCATCAGCTCGATCAGCAGTTCTTTTTTTTCCGTTTCCAGCTCTTTTAAAATTTCAACCGCTGTATCCGCTTCCAGCTCTGACAAAATGGAGGCTGCCTTGTGCAGATCCATTTCATCCAGATACCGGACTGCATCCTCCTCGTCGGTATATTCGAATACATCTGAGAGCATGGATACGCTCAGCACACGGTAGAGCTTTTTCCGTTCCTGAACGGTAAGCTTTGACAAAACCTCCGCGATATCATTCTCGTGGTAAGCATCCAGCTTTTCCCGCATAATCCGCGGGGATGTATTGCTGCGGATAATATTGATGATTTCCTCGTCGTAATTTGGTCTTGTATTGCTATCAGTCTGGGCGGACGTTGTGATGTTTTCTGTGCTCATCGTCTTCTCCCTTCTTTTCTAAATCATATAATTTTCAGACGTATTTAGAACCCCTCATCCGTCAGCTGCGCTGACAGCTTCCCCCTTGGGGGAAGCCCAGTATGTAGCCTTGCAAAATATCTGAATGATTTGAGGGTTAAAAAGTCATTCCGACATGGAGACACACAGAAAAACAGCGAAACACCCTTTTCGCCAATACACAACCTAAACCGTTCTGTCAGAAACACAGATCATCCGCAAAAAAGTATATATATATGGATCATCCGTCAAATATTTTTTCGCTATCTCTATGTCGGTTCGCGTAGTTCGACCGTTACTGTCGCCATTATCCATATATATCACCTCACGTTTCCATTCAAAGATCTTTTTTATTTTAACACATTTTATTTCTTATACAAGTAAAACAAAAATTTGATTTTCTACGCCTCATCAATCGCCTTTCCGATATCATGGCGCATATATTTGTTTTCAAAGTTTACCCACTCTGTGGCTGCATATGCGTTTGCCCGGGCTTCCTTTAGGTCCGCTCCTTTGGCTGTCACGCCGAGCACACGCCCTCCACTAGTTACGATTTTCCCGGCATCATCAAACTTCGTCCCTGCATGGAAGCAATAATAGCCATCCTGTTTCTCAAATTTCTCTAACCCGGTAATCTCATAGCCCTTCTCATAAGCAACCGGATAACCGTCGGACGCAAGCACCACACACACCGCTGCGTTCTCTTCAAACTGCAGATCAATGGTATCCAGCTTTCCGTCCACACAGGCCTCCATGACATCGATGATATCATTCTTCATTCTGGGGAGCACGACCTGCGCCTCCGGATCCCCGAAACGGGCATTGTACTCCAGCACCTTCGGGCCATCCTCCGTCAGCATCAGCCCAAAGAAAATGACTCCGGTAAACGGGCGTCCCTCGGCAGCCATCGCATCCACAGTGGGCTGATAGATATATTTTTTACAGAATGCATCCACCTCAGCCGTGTAAAAGGGGCTGGGCGAGAAGGTTCCCATACCGCCGGTATTCAGTCCCTGATCTCCGTCCTTAGCCCGCTTGTGATCCTGCGCCGAAGACATGATCTGAATGGTTTTGCCGTCGACGAAGGATAAAACCGACACCTCACGACCTGTCATAAACTCCTCAATCACCATATAATTTCCCGCGGCACCGAATTTCTTATCCTCCATGATCTCTTTCACACCGGCTTTCGCCTCCTCCAGTGTGTTGCAGATCAGCACGCCCTTCCCGAGTGCAAGCCCGTCCGCCTTTAACACGATCGGAAGCTTTGCCGTCTCTAAATAGGCAACCGCTTTTTTCGGATCATCAAAGGTTTCATAGGCGGCGGTCGGAATCTTGTATTTTTTCATCAAATCCTTGGAGAATGCCTTGGAGCCCTCCAGAATCGCCGCGTTCTTCTTTGGTCCAAATACCTTTAAGCCCTCTGCCTCAAACACATCCACGATTCCGCCCACCAGCGGATCATCCATCCCGACAATGGTAAAATCAATCTCTTTTTCCTTCGCAAATGCCGCCAGCTTATCAAATTCCATGGCGTTGATCGGCACACATTCCGCCAGACCTGCAATCCCTGCATTGCCCGGCGCACAATAAATCTTATCTACCCGGCTGCTCTTCGCAACACTTGTCACGATTGCATGTTCTCTTCCGCCGCTTCCTACTACCAGTACCTTCATCTGAACCCTCCTTATTGAGCCGGACTATCGAATCCGCACTTTTCCATCCACTACAGTGATCTTTTCATTTGCGATCAGGTTGATCGCCTCCGGCAAAAGCTTCCACTCCGCCTGTTCCATCACACGCCGCTGCAAAAGCTCCGGCGTATCATCCTGCTCCACCGCAACCGCTTTCTGCAAAATGATCGGTCCCGTATCGGTTCCCTCGTCCACAAAATGAACGGTCGCACCTGTCACCTTCACACCGCGGGAAAGCACTCCTTCATGCACCTTGAGCCCGTAATATCCGGTTCCGCAAAAAGATGGAATCAGAGACGGATGAATGTTGATGATCCGGTTTCGATACTGCGCAATCATCTCCGGCGGAATCACCACCAGAAATCCGGCCAGTACCACCAGATCCACCTGATAGCTGTTCAGCCGCTTCAGAAATTCCTGATTGAATGCGGCGCGATCCGGGTAATCCTTCGGTGAAATGCAAAGCTGCTCGATTCCATGCTGCGCAGCCCGCTGCAGCGCGTAGGCATTTTGATTGTTGCTGATGACAACTTTTATTTCGGCATTGGTAATGACATCGGCATCGATGGCATCGATGATGGCCTGCAGATTTGTCCCGCCGCCCGATACCAATACTGCAATTTTTAACATAATACGACACCTTTCTCGCCATTTTCCACTTTTCCCACTACATACGGGGTGTCCCCTGCTGTCCGGATTGCCGCAAGCGCTTTGTCCACATCCTCCGGTGCCACCGCCAGCACCATGCCAAGTCCCATATTATAAGTGTTGTACATCATGTGCTCCTCCACTGCTCCCTCTTTTGCCAGCAACGGAAAGATCGGAGGAACCGGATAGCTGTTCTTCTCAATGACTGCACGTTTTCCCTCCGGCAGCATTCTGGGCACATTTTCATAGAAGCCGCCGCCTGTAATATGACTGCAGGCCTTGACGCGCACGCCTGCTTCCTTGATGGAACGGAGTGCCTTTACATAGATTCTGGTAGGCGCAAGCAGTGTCTCTCCCAAGGTTGCGCCCAGCTCATCATAACGGGTATTTAAGGATTTCTCATCCATCTTAAAAATCTTGCGCACCAAAGAAAAGCCGTTGGAGTGTACCCCTGTGGATGCCATTCCGATCAGCACATCCCCATCCGTCAGCTCTTTTCCGGTGATAATGTCTTTCTCATCCACGATTCCTACCGCGAAGCCCGCCAGATCATACTCATCCACCGGCATGAGGTCGGGATGTTCCGCCGTCTCTCCGCCGATCAGCGCACAGCCGGACTGTTTACAGCCTTCTGCCACGCCCTTTACAATCGCAGCAATCTTCTCGGGATAGTTTTTGCCGCAGGCGATATAATCCAGGAAAAATAACGGCTCACCGCCTGCACAGGCGATATCGTTGACACACATGGCCACACAGTCGATTCCGATGGTATCATGCTTGTCCAGAACAAACGCAAGCTTGATCTTGGTACCGACTCCATCCGTTCCGGATACCAGCGTCGGCTTTTCCATGTGCTGAAAGGCTTCCATCGAAAATGCCCCTGAAAACCCGCCCAGATTGGAAAGCACCTCTTTTCGCATGGTTCCCTTCACATATTCCTTCATCAATTCTACGGATTGATATCCAGCCTCGATATCCACTCCTGCGTTTTTGTAATCCATGATGTATCCTCCTAAATCATAATGTATCGGCACGCGCCGTTTCGCAAACAACACCCATTTTACATGGACTTAGTAAAAAATGTCAATCGCGAACTGCCCCGATCAGCTCCCGAACATCTTCCACTCCATGTTCTCCCATATATTGTCGGATTCCCTCTATGATTTCCACCGTTGCACGGGGATTGGTAAAGTTGGCTGTACCCACCGATACCGCAGTCGCCCCCGCAAGGATCAGTTCCAGCGCATCCTCTGCTGTTGAAACACCGCCCATCCCGATGATGGGAATTTTTACCGCCTGCGCCACCTGATAAACCATGCGCACGGCAATGGGATGAACGGCCGGTCCGGACATTCCGCCCGTCTTGTTGGCAAGCACAAAGCTCCGCCGTTCCACGTCAATCTTCATCCCGGTCAGGGTATTGATCAGAGACACGGCATCCGCTCCGCCTGCTTCCGCCGCCCTCGCCATGTCTGTGATATCCGTCACATTCGGGCTCAGCTTCATGATGACGGGCTGCTTTGCTGTTTTTTTAATCTCTCTGGTAATCTGTTCCACTGCCTTTGCACTCTGTCCGAACGCAATTCCTCCCTCTTTGACATTGGGGCAGGAAATATTGATCTCCAGCATATCCACCGGCTGATCAACCAGTCTTTCCACCACCTCTATGTAATCCCCTTCGGATTTTCCACATACATTCACAATAATCCTCGTGTCATAGTGTGTCAGAAAGGGAATATCCCGCTGCACAAAGACATCGATTCCCGGATTCTGAAGTCCGATGGCATTCAGCATCCCTCCGTACACCTCCGCTACACGGGGTGTGGGATTTCCCTCCCACGGGACATTGGAAACACCCTTGGTAACCACCGCTCCCAACCGATTCAGATCCACAAACTGACTATACTCCATCCCGGAGCCGAAGGTTCCGGAGGCTGTCATGATGGGATTTTTCAACTCTACTCCTGCAAGCTGTACCTTTGTATTCATCAGAACTCCACCTCCTCAGCCCGAAATACCGGTCCCTCTGCACAGACCCGTTTGTTATTGACATTGGAATGGGTATCCTTATGAGTGGATTTGCACACACAGGCCAGACATGCACCGATCCCGCAGGCCATCCGCTCCTCCATGGAAATCCAGCATTCAATTTTTTGCTCTGCGGCATATTCCTTCAATGCCCGAAGCATAGGCGCAGGTCCGCAAGCGTAAATGATTTCCGCCTCCAGTCGGTTTGCACGAATGGCATCCAGCACATTTCCCCGGACACCAAAGTCGCCTTCTTCCGTCGCCACATGGATCTTTCCCAGTGCTTCAAATTCTTCCAGGAGAAATGCTTCCTCGCGAAATCCCAGCACGATCTGCTTCTCGCAGTCCAGCTCCTTTGCCAGCTGAAGCATGGGCGGAATCCCGATTCCCCCGCCGATGATGAGCGCCTTTTTTGCTTTTTGGGGGAATCCGTTTCCCAAAGGTCCGATTACACGCAGAATTCCTCCCGTATGCATCGAAGAAAATTCGATCGTTCCCTTTCCTGCCGCACGGTAAACCAGACGAATCGCCTGATCCTCCCGGTCAATCTCACAGATGCTGATCGGTCTGGGCAGAATCCGGCTGCCGTCATTGCAGTAAAGATTGATAAACTGTCCCGCCTTTGCAGCAGAAGCGATCCGGTCTGTGTGCAGCCAGATGCTGTATATGTCATCTGCGATTTCCTCCTGCCGGATAATAATCGCCTGTTCCCTGTACTTTTCATCCATACCTGTCCTCCTGATTAAGGAAGCGGCACGCGCCGCTTCGCATCACCTGCCAAGTCATCGGAAGCCATTCCAAAATGGGCTTCGCTCATTAGGCTTCCTCCTACTTTACTGCCTGCAGGGCTCCGTTGATATCCGCAATCATGTCTTCGACCGCCGCTCTGGATGCCTCCGCAAAATGCTCTGCCCCGAACCGGGCGTACTTTTCCTGCTTGTAGGCTGCGATGATTCCCCGGGAGGAATTTACGATTGCGCCCAGTCCGTCTTCGTTGAAATAATGCACCAGATCCGCGCCTTTTCCTCCCTGCGCACCATAGCCCGGCACTAAAATATAGCTCTTTGGCATGACTTTACGCAAAACCTTCCCGATCTCAGGATAGGTGGCTCCAACCACGGCTCCGATATAGCTGTAGGAATCGCTCATGTGATCTGCGCCCCACTCTGCCACCTTCTCGCCCACATATTCATAAAGAGGCTTACCGTCAATCAATCGATCCTGAAATTCCCCGCTGGACGGATTGCTGGTCTTTACCAGAATAAACAGACCTTTTTTCTCCTCCCTGCACACATCCACGAAGGGTTTGATTCCGTCCGTTCCCAGATAGGGATTGACCGTTGCAAAGTCCTCATCAAAAGCAGCGCAGGACTTACTTCCCACAGTCACTTTCCCCAGATGTCCCACAGCATAGGCCGAGGAGGTAGAGCCGATATCGCCCCGTTTCACATCGCCAATCACCACCAGATCCTTCTTGTGACAGTAGTCTACGGTCTTTTGAAAAGCGCCCAGCCCCGGCACTCCGAACTGCTCGTACATGGCAATCTGCGGCTTTACCGCCGGAATCAGCTCACAGGTTGCATCCACAATGGCTTTGTTAAACTGCCAAATTGCTTCCGCCGCTCCCTCTAATGTCTCTCCATACTGCTCAAATGCCGCTTTTTTGATCTGCTCCGGTACATAGTCCAGCATGGGATCCAGCCCCACCACGATGGGGGCATTGGTCTTTTTGATTTTTTCTGTCAGCTTGTTGATCATTACCGTCTGTATTCCTTTCCTTATTCATCCTGCGCCACATCATAAACCACGTTTCCGTCTACCAGCGTCATGAAAACTCTTCCGGTTACCTCTCTGCCGTGGAAGGGCGTGTTCTTCGCCTTTGACCAGAATTTATTTTTGTCAATGGCTCCGGTGTATTCCGGATCAAAAATAGTGATGTCCGCGGCACTGCCCTCGGCAAGCGTCCCCTTATCAAGGTTTAAGATCTTTGCCGGATTATAGCTCATCTTCTCCACCATCTGCATCGGTGTCAAATACCCGCCCAGCACCAGCTCCGTATAGGTCAGTGAAGCCGCCGTCTCCAGCCCCACGATTCCAAACGGCGCATTGAGCATACTGTGATTTTTGTCATCCGAAGAATGAGGTGCATGATCCGTGGAAATCACCTCCATGATTCCATCGGAAAGCCCCTGCTTCAGCGCATCCACATCCTCCGGTCTGCGCAGCGGCGGGTTCATTTTATAATTCGTATCTCCGGGCACCATATCATCTGAGGTCAGCGTGAAATGATGCGGGCACACCTCTGCCGTCACCTGTACGTTTTCCTGTTTTGCCAATCTTACCATGTCTACACTGTTCTTTGTGGAGCAATGGCACAGATGCAGTTTTGCCCCGGTGTCTTTTGCCAGCATAATATTTCTTGCAATGATGATGTCCTCCACAGAATTGGTGATTCCCGGCAGCCCCTGGGCAATGGCATGCTCATCCGCATTTACCACACCGCCGTTTACCAGATTTTTGTCCTCGCAGTGTGCCAGAAGCGGGATGCCGCATTCGGTAGCTTCCATCATCGCCTCCCTCGCCAACAGAGAATCCATCACTGATTTCCCGTCCTCGCTGATGGCCGGACTGCCCGCATTTACCATCCCCCGGATATCGGAAAGCTTCTCCCCCTGCTGTCCCTTGGTTACAGCGCCCACCTGCAGTACATGAACCAGCCCCAGCGCCTTTGCCTTGTTGTGCACATAATGTACAACGTCCGGGTTGTCCACCACCGGCTTGGTGTTTGGCATGGCAAGAATGGTCGTATAACCGCCCCTTGCCGCCGCCCGGCACTCCGTCTCAACGTCTGCCTTCTGCGTAAATCCGGGATCCCGGAGATGCACATGCATGTCGATAAGTCCCGGCATGACATATTTTCCCTCTGCCGATATTGTCTGTTCTGCTTCTTTCTTGATATCCTTTGCACACTGTACAATCACGCCGTCCTCAATCAGCAGATCTCTGACTTCATCTGTTCCGGCGGCGGGATCTAATACATGTCCGCCCTTAATCAGGATTGTCATAGTTTTCCCCCGTTTCTGAGTTTTCCTTGTTCCATCAGCATTGCAGTTTCTTTCCCTTTGCCTGCTTTTGAAAAAAAGCGACTCCGTAACACAGAATCTGCTCATTTACAGTTTATTATATTCTATCCTCAAACTAAAATCCAGCACTTCTTAATATTTATACTTTTTGACACACGCTTTCTATCATTATAAGATTTCGTCCCAATTCCACGGGTGATCTACAGAAGGAAGCCAATGAGCGAAGCTCATTTTCGGATGGCTTCCGATGACTTGGCAGGTGGCGCGTGCCGATACCTATTTTCGCGGCAGCAATTTCCATTTAATATTTATTAAATTTTTATAAATTATTGAATCCTTCTTGCAAATGTCAATGCCATCGCTTATACTGATTTCAAAGCAAATTTTCTTGCCAAACGTGTACCGGAAGCTTGCACGTCTTTCCATGATAATTTCGTTTCAATCATCAGATATCATCATCTTGAAAATTCTTGCTTTTACAACCCATTGTTCAACAGAATAAGCAGGAGTTTTCGGATAATAGTTACAGATTGTGGGATATTGTATTCGAATACGATGTATCGCTATAATCGGTCAGTACCTGACAGAAAATCTCCTGCGAAGCTTCAAAGGAGGATTTATATGTCAGAAACAGGAAATCGAGAGTATAAAAGTGATGTGTTCTGCATGCTGATGGATACACCGGAGTATGCGCTGGAGGTGTATAATGCACTAAACAACACACATTACAACAATCCGGAGGATGTACAGGTAACAAAATTAGAAAGCAGCTTTTCTCTGTCAATCAGAAATGATGCGTCGTTTATTATCGACGCTACCATCAACTTGTATGAACATCAGTCCAGCTATTGCCCGAACATGCCCTTGCGGAATCTGCTTTATTTTTCGGATCTGATCCGGGATTATGTCAAGGACACGAATTTATACCGGAGGACGCTGGTAAAGATTCCAACGCCGCATTTTGTAGTTTTCTATAACGGAATGGAACCCAGACCCGATATTGAGATCATGTATTTATCAAGCGCATTCATGCATACGACTGACGAGCCGGAGCTGGAATTAAAATGCACCACCTACAATATCAATATGAGCCACAATCATGCATTGCTTGAAAACTGCCCGGTATTAAAAAATTATATGATATTTATTGATATGGTGCGGAATGCGATTCGAACGGGAATGCCATTGAATACTGCAATTGAGCAGGCGATTGATTTCTGCATTCAGAACCATATTTTAGAGGATTTTTTCAGAGCGCGAAAAACGGAGGTTACCAAGGCTATGACATTAGACTACACAATCGAACGACAATTGGAGCTGAACAAACTCGAATATGAAAGCCACCGTGAAGAGTGGATGAACGAAGCCCGTAGCGAAGGACTCATCACGGGACGTAACGAAGGACTGAGTCAGGGACTGGAAGCTTGGATTATTTCCTTGAAAGAATTTTTGACCACACCTGAGGAAATTCTGGCAAGGATTGTGCAGAATCCGAATTATGCCGATGTGACGTTGGAGCAGGTTCAAAAATTTTTTTAGATGCATTGAAAGATGGCAAGTCCTTTTTCAGACTGAAAAAGGACTTGCCATCTTCTATTATATCCTACCGAACCCATTCTCCGTTCGCATTCACGCGGTAACTGCCGATCCTGGTATTGACTGCCAGCTTGCCGGAGGCATAGCTGTAATAATATTTTCCGCCTACGCTGTACCAGCCGGTTTTCATGGCTCCGTCGGTGCCAAGATAGTACCAGGAACCGCCGTCACTGAGCCATCCGGTCTGCATTGCGCCGCTCTCTTCCAGATAGTACCAGGTACCACCGTCATTGATCCAGCCCGTCTGCATCGCGCCACCGTCATTCATATAGTACCATGTTCCGCCGACATTGATCCACCCAGTCTGCATCGCGCCACTTCCGCTGGTGTAGTACCAGGTGCCCCGTCGTTCACCCAGCCCGTCTGTGCCACGCCGTTTGCATCGTTGTAATGCCAGGTATCGCCCTCCTGCACCCAGCCGATCTGCTTGGTGCTTGATGTGGTCTGGGTGTTGGTGGTTGTCTGAGAAGCGTTCTGCGTGTTGTCGGTTGTCTGTGCCATGTTCTGTGCATTGCTTGATGTCGGGTCAGACTGTTCGGTATCGTCCGTATTTTCAGAGTCATTCGTGTTCCATGTTTTTATGTCGATAAACGTAAATCCATTTTCATTGGCATAGGTTTCTGCCGCGGATCCCGGGTCGCCGACTATAGTGAAACCCTTGTACTTCTTATACCCAACACTCTCATACTCAACACCTTCTCCTTGGCTATACGGCATATCATACCCATACCCACAAGCATGTGCGCCAATCTTTGTCACACTAGGCGGTATGATGATGCTGGTCAAACTATCACATTCAATAAATGCTTCGCTGCCAATCTCTGTCACACTGGATGGTATCTCGATATTGGTCAAACTTATACAGACAGAAAACGCAGCGTCGCCAATCTCTGTCACACTGGACGGTATCCCGATATTGGTCAAACTATCACATTCAATAAATGCTTCGCTGCCAATCTCTGTCACACCGGATGGTATGCTGATACTGGTTAGATTGCTACAGTAAGAAAATGCATATTCGCTAATCCTTGTTACACCAGACGGTATCGCATATGAAGTTGAAGTTTTCCCCGCTGGATAAGCGATCAATTCCGTACCATTTTTATTGAACAATATCCCATCAACAGATTTGTAGCTTGCATTGTTTTCTGCCACATCTATACTGGTCAAACTGCTACAATCATAAAATGCACCGCTGCTAATTTCTGTCACACCAGACGGTATACTAATGTGGGTCAAACTGCTACAGCCCTCAAAAGCCATCCATCCAATCCCTGTCACACCAGATGGTATCATTATCTCGGTCAAACTGCTACATCTAATAAATGTTCCGTCTTCAATTACTGTTACACCAGAGGGTATACTTATGCTAGTTAAACTACTACACCCTTGGAATGCAGCGCTGCCAATTTCTGTCACACTATCCGGTATACTTATGCTGGTTAAACTGCTACAGCCATCAAATGCAGCACTGCCAATTTTTGTCACACTATCCGGTATACTTATGCTGGTTAAACTGCTACACCCATGAAATGCACCGTTATCAATGTATGTCACACCATTACCAATCTCAACACTTACGATAGCCTGACGTTTCTCATACCACGGGCTGGGGTAACCTTCAATATACATCTCCCCCGTCCCGCTGATTGTCAGCTTGCCGTCTGAATCCAGTTCCCAGATTACGTTATCTCCATACGCTCCGCAATTACCCGAGTCAACGACCTCCGCCGCATACGCCGTCACATCCACCACGCCAAACAGCATGATGCAAACCAAGACCAGCGACATGGCGCTTTTTGAAATCCTCTTTCCGATTCCCCGTTTCATCCTCATTCCTCCACGTTTTCTTTTCATATCATTTCTCCTTTCCTTTTCCCGATTATTTTTTCAGGATTTGGTGTAATCTTTACTTTTATCGTTTTATTTCACTTATCTAAACCATTTTATCGCTTTCATTCCGTTATCATAGCACAATCTACGGATTCAGTCAATTATAATTCTATTTTTATCGGATACAATATGATAAATAACTACTGCTTACAAAGTGAATCGTAACGATCAAAGGTGGTGAATCATATGTATGAAGAAATGTTCCCGACACGATTATCACAGCTGCGCAGCCAAAAGGGGGTATCTGCCCGCGACATGAGTCTTTCGATCGGACAGAATCCCGGATATATCAATAATATTGAGACAGGCAAGGCGTTGCCTTCTATGTCATCCTTTTTTTTTATTTGTGAATATTTAGGCATTACGCCCTTAGAATTTTTTGATACAGATGTAAAAGTCCCGGAAGAATTCCGGGACATCCTGATAAACCTGAAAAAACTTAATTGCAGACAGCTTCAAAGCATA
This sequence comes from Lachnospiraceae bacterium, assembly GCA_017484135.1. Classification (GTDB taxonomy): domain Bacteria; phylum Bacillota; class Clostridia; order Lachnospirales; family Lachnospiraceae; genus Roseburia_C. Next base: position 33,994 of record JAFUTQ010000104.1, on the reverse strand, counting down.
GCTGTTATCGTGGACGAGCTTGCGAAAGGACACGCAAGAAAAGCCTGACAGCTATGCCAGACTCCGTTTTCTCCGAAACTCCTCGATCTCCTGACCAATCGTATTGTAATCCCGCTCAAAGAGCTCCTCATATGCCTGCGGCCACAGAATTTCCCCCGGGACCTTCTCCATCAGCTTGTCCTGCACAAACTTCTTGCTCTTGTCACGGTACTTCGGAAGCTTATTTTTTTCCAATAAATGATTCAGCTCCGTCCGCCAGAGAATCGTAATCTTCCGCTCCTCTTTTACCTTCGGATTCTCCCCGGGCTCCCGTAAAACATAGAAGTCAACCTCGCCATTCTCATCCAGTTCCACGGTGAAAATGCCCCACCATTCGGGCACATGTTCCTTGATGTGCGCCGCGTGGGAGGTTCCGGCGACGATCATATTTTTGTCATAGTACCAATTGTAATTTTTGACCTGTTTATCAAGCCTTGCATAGGTGTCCGCGTCGCTCTTGATTTCTATCCCATAAAGCGTATCCGGGGTGATCATAACCACATCCGCTCTCGCTTTGCCGGTACATTTTTCCTCCAGGATCCGTACCTTCCCATATCGCTCTTCCAGAAAGTCAAACAGCGGCTCCCGGATGTCTTTGTCATAGAGCATGCGTTTTTGTGTATCATTTTCTGCCATCTTTCCAACCTTTACAAACAGAACGAACGGCATAGCCGCAATTCCCGACTATGCCGATTTTTTTTTAATGTCCACTAAATACTATTTTAACGGATACTTCTCCGTCAATGCAGCCACAATGGCTTTTGCCTTCTCCGATGCAGCTTCGCCTTCCCGGATCATTGCCGCGATGGCTTCCGCAATCTGATCCATATCCTCTGTGTTCATGCCGCGGGAGGTAACCGCCGCCGTACCAAGCCGGATTCCGCTGGTCACGAACGGAGACTTCGGATCGTTCGGAATCGTGTTCTTGTTGCAGGTGATGTTGACCGAATCCAAAAGCTTCTCCACCACTTTTCCGGTCAGGTCATAGTTGGTCAGATCCACCAGCATCAGATGGTTGTCCGTTCCGCCGGATACGATTCGGATCTCCCTGCTCAAAAGTCCCTTACACAAGGCCTGTGCATTGTCCACGATTCCCTGCTGGTATACCTTGAACTCCGGCTGCAGCGCCTCCTTGAAGCATACCGCCTTTGCAGCGATCACATGCATCAGCGGGCCTCCCTGAATCCCCGGGAACACTGCCTTGTTGAAGTTGAACTTGTCCGCTGCCTCCTGATTGCAGAGGATCATACCGCCTCTCGGTCCCCGCAGCGTCTTGTGGGTGGTGGTGGTCACAACATCCGCATAGGGAATCGGACTTGGATGAAGTCCCGCTGCCACCAGTCCGGCGATGTGCGCCATATCCACCATCAGAACCGCGCCTACCTGATCTGCGATCTCCCGGAACCGCTTGAAATCTATGGTTCTGGCATATGCGGACGCGCCTGCGATGATCATTTTGGGCTTGCTCTCCTTTGCAATCTCCTCCACCTTGTCATAATCGATAAAGCCCTCATCATTGACCCCATAGGGAACAATGTTGAAGTATTTCCCGGAAAAGTTTGCCGGACTTCCATGGGTCAGGTGTCCGCCGTGGTCTAAGTTCATGCCCATCACGGTATCTCCCGGCTGCAGCACTGCCAGCTGAACAGCCATGTTGGCCTGTGCCCCCGAATGCGGCTGCACGTTGGCATAATCACAGCCAAACAGCTCCTTTGCCCGCTCGATGGCAAGCGTCTCCACGACATCGACACAGTCGCAGCCGCCATAGTATCTCTTTCCCGGATAGCCCTCTGCGTATTTGTTGGTCAGAACGCTGCCCATTGCGGACATGACCGCCGGGCTTACCCAGTTTTCCGATGCGATCAGCTCAATGTGGCTGTTCTGCCTGTCAAACTCCGCCGTCATAGCGGATGCAATCTCAGAATCGACCTTCTGAATATCTTCTAACGTGTACATAGTTGATCTCCTTGTGCGTTTGATAATATTATGCTTGCCGTCTCCCTATTCTGTCCCATCCTCTAAAGTTGCCTGCAAGACTTCTATAAGATCCTGTATTGACTCATTGTCGGGATTTACTTTTAACGCCTGTTTTGCAATCGATAGGAGCGCTCTGATAAAACCTTCAAACTGTCGGTTCGTCATTCCCATATAAGTCCTCTCCCTCTATTGATAATAAACCGGATGCTATCCTTGGGACACGGGTTTCACGTCACTTGATAACGTCAACAGCCTAGCATTCTCTCTCATTATAGAGTATCCTTCGGTAGATATCTACTCATTTTTCAAAAATTTTTCAATGCTGGCAAGCTTTACACAGATCACAAAGATTCTGGTGGCCGTCTCCAGCTCCTCTGTCGTGGGAAGTGTCGGCGCGATACGGATGACGGAATCCTTCGGATCTTTTCCGTAAGGGAACGGTGCCCCTGCCGGCGTCATAGTCACGCCTGCCTCCTGTGCTCTTGCCACAATGTCTTTTGCACAGCCCTCCAGAGACTCAAAACAGATAAAGTAACCGCCCTTCGGATTGAGCCAGCTTGCAATTCCAAGTCCGCCCAGTTCCTCCTCCAGAATCTTTTCTACCATCTCGAATTTCGGACGCATCAGATCAGCATGCTTTTTCATGTGTGCCTTGATTCCATTGATGTCCTTAAAGTAGCGGACATGGCGCAGCTGGTTGATCTTGTCAAAGCCGATGGTCTGAATGGTCATCTGCTTTTTGATATCCTCAATATTTGCCTTTGAGGTGACGAGCCCCGCAATTCCGGCACCGGAAAAGCTGATCTTGGAGGTGGAGCAGAATTCATAGACCATGTCGGGATTTCCTGCCTTTTCACACTCCTCCAGAATATCTAAAATCTCTGCCTGGTCATCCTCATACAGATGATGTACCACATACGCATTATCCCAATAGATCCGGAAATCCTTGGCTGCCGGCTTCAGATTTGCAAAACGCCGCACCGTCTCGTCGGAATACACGATGCCCTGCGGATTGGAATACTTTGGCACGCACCAGATTCCCTTGATCGTCTCATCACTGCTTACCAGCGATTCCACCAGATCCATGTCCGGTCCGTCCTCCTTCATCGGAACATTGACCATCTCAATGCCGAAAAATTCGGTGATGGAAAAATGCCTATCATACCCCGGAACCGGACAGAGAAATTTTACTTTGTCCAGCTTGTACCACGGGGTATGACCCATCACGCCGTGGGTAAAGGAGCGGGAAACCGTGTCATACATGACATTCAGACTTGCATTTCCGTATACAATGACATTTTCCGGCTTGCTGTCCACCATCTGGGCAATCAGTTCCTTTGCCTCCGGAACGCCGTCCAATCCACCATAGTTCCGGCAGTCCGTTCCGTCTGTCGCCACCAGTTCACTGCTGCTGTCCAGCGTATCCATCATGGGCATGGTCAGATCAAGCTGGGCTGCGGAGGGCTTTCCTCTTGCCATGTTCAGGGAAAGTCCCATCCCTTTATATTTTGCGTATTCCTTCTCCAAGCCCTCCTGAAGCTCGTACAACTGTTCCTTTGACATTTCCTCATAAGACTGCATGATGCTATTTCCTCCTGTTTTTCAATATTTATAATTGTGGTTACCGGTAAACAAACAAGCTTTCATGCGGCGGTTCCCCGTCGCCTCCCGCTCTCAGCCAGTCCAGCCATGCACCGATTTCCTTCTCCCGGCCGTTTTCACCGGGCTCGTAAAAGCGTTCCCCCTGCAGGCCATCCGGCAGATATTGCTGCCTGACATAATGATGCGGATAGTCGTGCGCATACTGATAACCCACGCCATGTCCCAGTTTTCCTGACGATTTATAGTGGGAATCCTGCAAATGGGTGGGAATCGGTGCGGTCTTTGTGTGGGCGACGACATCCATTGCTCGATTGACCGCCATGTAGGATGCATTGCTCTTTGGCGCACTCGCCACATAATTTACCGCCTCTGCCAGAATGATCTGCGCCTCCGGCATGCCGATGCGCTCCACTGCCTGAGCCGCGGATGTCGCCACCACCAATGCCATGGGGTCTGCGGTACCCACATCCTCTGCAGCGCAGATCATGATCCGCCTTGCGATAAAGCGGATGTCCTCTCCCGCGTAAAGCATCCGCGCCAGATAATATACGGCCGCATCGGGATCCGTTCCCCGCATGCTCTTGATAAATGCGGAGATGGTGTCATAGTGGTTGTCCCCGGTCTTATCATAGCGCACCACACGTTTCTGAATGCACTCCTGCGCCACATCCAGCGTAATATGGATCCTGCCATCCTCCCCTCTGGGAGTCGTCAGAACCCCCAGCTCCACAGCGGTAAGGGCGGCTCTGGCATCTCCGTTAGAAACATCCGCCAGAAATTCCAGTGCATCCGCATCGATCTGCGCCTCGTATGCCCCCATCCCCTTTTCCCGGTCAGTCACCGCCCGCAGGAGAAGGGTTTTGATGTCTTCCTTATCCAAAGGCTTGAGTTCAAAGATGATGGAGCGTGACAGCAGAGCACCATTTACTTCAAAATAGGGATTTTCCGTGGTTGCCCCGATCAGGATCACGGTTCCGTCCTCCACGAAGGGAAGCAGATAATCCTGCTGTCCTTTGTTAAAACGGTGAATCTCATCAATAAACAAAATGGTCTTTTTGCCATACATGCCCTGATTGTTTTTCGCCTGTTCCACCACCGCTTCCATATCCTTTTTCCCGGCAGAGGTGGCATTGATCTGGGTAAACTCGGCACTAGTGGTATGGGCGATCACCTTTGCCAAAGTAGTTTTTCCCGTTCCCGGCGGACCGTAAAAAATAATGGAGCTCAGTTTGTCCGCAAGGATTGCCCGATACAAAAGCTTGTCCTTTCCAATGATATGCTCCTGTCCGACCACCTCATCCAAGGTAACCGGACGCAAGCGGGAGGCCAGGGGCGCTTCCTTTTCCATATTCTGTTCCCGCATATAACTAAATAGATCCATCGCCACTCCATGAATAATCGCAAGTTCAATCCTGCATTTTGTCCCATTCTTTTTTTATTTTTATGGGATTATTTCTGTAAAAATGACTTTTTAAATTCATCTTAATTCATTTTCCTTTTAATACAATACATGAAAACCGCTCTTTTGACAAGCCTTATCTACTCAAAAATCAATTCATCGACGGTCACAAACTCATATCCTCTTGCCTGAAGAATGTCTATGATGGCAAATGCGGCGATCACACTGGTATCATAGCCGTCATGCAACAGGATAATATCATTTTCTCCCACATCTGACACCACGCGCTCAATGATCGTGTCTGCATCCTTTACCTCCCAGTCCCTCGGATCCACATCCCAGAGCACCTCAAACATGCCCACATCACATTCCAGATTTGTCTTGGTGCTCCCAAAGGGCGACCGCAGATACTGGGGATATTCCCCTGTGAGCTCATAAATCACCTGAATCGTATGCGTGATCTGGTCGCAGGCCTCCTCCTCCGGCAATTCTCCCAGATTTACATGATCGTAGGAATGATTGCCGATCAGATGCCCTCCGTCATATATCTCTTTGATCAGCTCGGGGCATTCCTCCGCCTTCTTTCCGATCACAAAAAAGGTTGCCTTTACATTGCGCTCCGCAAGTCCCGCCAACAGCTTCTCCGTTGTCTCCGGGCTTGGACCATCGTCGAATGTAATCGCAACCTTTTTTTGTTCCGCTGTATATTCATTATCCGTTGCCACAATCTGTTGATTTTTCCATTTTTCAAACGCACAGATCCCGCAACAGAACGTCATGCAGAGCATGCAAAACATCATACATTTTTTCCACATCGCATATGCCGCCACGATTCAGTTATTAGAAATATATGTTTTGCATAAATCGGTTATGACAGGACGTCGGCAGTTAAACCCTCTCCTTTCGCATCAATCACAATCCTATCCCCCGCCCGCACCTGATCCGCCAGAATCAGCTTTGCAGACAATGTCTCCACATGCTTTTGAAGAAAACGCTTGAGCGGACGTGCCCCGTATACCGGATCATAAGCATGCTCCACGATATATGCTTCCGCAGCATCCGTCAGCTCCACGGAAATCTCCCGATCCGCAAGACGCCGGTTCAGCTCCTCCATCAACAGACGGATGATATTTCCGATATTGTCCCTCGTCAAAGGCTTAAACAGAATGATCTCGTCCAACCGATTCAAAAATTCCGGTCGGAAATTTCCGCGCAGCTCGTTCATGACCAGTTCCTCTGCCTCGGGTTTGATTTCTCCCTGCTCGTCAATTCCCTCTAGCAAATGCATGGAGCCCAGATTGGAGGTCATGATGATGATGGTATTCTTAAAATCTACGGTTCGCCCCTGGGAATCCGTAATCCGCCCGTCATCCAGCACCTGCAGCAGCACATTGAACACATCGGGATGCGCTTTCTCTACCTCGTCAAAAAGGATCACCGAATAGGGCTTTCTGCGCACTGCCTCCGTCAGCTGTCCGCCCTCGTCATAGCCCACATATCCCGGAGGCGCTCCGATCAGGCGGGAAACGGAATACTTCTCCATGTACTCACTCATATCCAGCCGCACCATGTTGGATTCATCATCAAAAAGACTTGCCGCCAATGCCTTCGCCAATTCTGTCTTTCCCACACCGGTGGGTCCCAGAAACAGGAAGGAGCCGATGGGCTTGGAAGGGTCTTTGATTCCGGCCTTGGAGCGAATGATTGCCTCTGTCACCTTGGTCACGCCCTCGTCCTGCCCGATGACACGCCTGTGAAGCTCCTCGTCCAGATGAAGGGTCTTGTTGCGCTCGCTCTCGGTCAGCTTTGCCACCGGTATTCCCGTCCAACGGGAAATGATCTTTGCGATCTCCTCCTCGCTCACATTTTCATGTACCAGCGACAGATTCTCTCCCTTTACCGTGGATTCCTCTGCCTCCAGCTGCTGCTGGATCTGGGGAAGTCTGCCGTATTTTAGCTCTGCCGCCTTGTTTAGATCATAATTTTGCTCCGCCTCTGCGATCTCCTTCTTGACGTTTTCCAGCTCTTCCCGGAGCTTCTGTACCTTTTCCACGGACTTTTTCTCATTGTCCCACTGCGCCTTGCGGCTTTGAAATTCACTCCGCAGCTCCGCAAGCTCCTTTTGCAGATTGGAAAGCCGTTCCTGACTGAGACGGTCATCCTCCTTCTTTAAGGCGGTCTCCTCGATTTCCATCTGCATCACGCGGCGGTTCAGCTCATCCAGCTCGGTCGGCATGGAATCCAGCTCCGTCTTGATCAGGGCACATGCCTCGTCCACCAGATCGATGGCCTTGTCCGGCAGGAAACGGTCTGAGATATAACGGTTGGAAAGCACTGCGGCGGAAACCAACGCTCCATCCGTAATCTTTACCCCATGGAACACCTCATAGCGCTCCTTTAATCCGCGAAGGATCGAAATGGTATCCTCCACGGTGGGCTCTGCCACCATGACGGGCTGAAACCGCCGCTCGAGAGCTGCGTCCTTTTCGATGTATTCCCGGTATTCATCCAGGGTGGTGGCACCGATGCAGTGGAGCTCGCCCCTTGCCAGCATCGGCTTTAACAATTGTCCGGCATCCATGGCTCCCTCGCTCTTTCCGGCTCCCACAATCGTATGCAGCTCATCAATAAACAATATGATCTGCCCGTCTGACTGTTTGATGTCATCCAGCACTGCTTTTAAGCGCTCTTCAAATTCCCCGCGGTATTTTGCTCCGGCTACCAGTGCACCCATATCCAATGCGAACAGGCGCTTATCCTTCAATCCCTCCGGCACGTCTCCCCGCACGATACGCTGTGCCAGTCCTTCTACCACTGCGGTTTTTCCGACACCCGGCTCTCCGATCAGCACCGGATTGTTTTTTGTCTTCCGGGACAGGATGCGAACCACATTCCGGATCTCCGCATCTCTCCCGATCACCGGGTCTAATTTCTGTGCTCTGGCGCGTTCCACCATGTCATAGCCGTATTTTTCCAGCGTATCATAGGTTGCCTCCGGGTTGTCCGAGGTCACCCGCTGATTGCCTCTCACTGTGGAAAGCGCCTGCAAAAAGCGATCTCTGGTGATGCCATATTCCTTAAAAATTTCCTGCATGGCCTTGTTGGGATACTGCAGCATGGCCAGAAACAGATGCTCCACCGACACGTACTCGTCCCCCATCTGTTTCGCCTCGTCCTCCGCATGAATCAGAACCTTATTTAAGTTCTGCCCCACAAACACCTGCCCGCCGGACACCTTGGTGCGCGCTTTCAGATGGCGGATCGCATTGTCCGTAAAATGCTCTTTCTGAATCTCCATCTTTTCGATTAGTTTTAAGATCAGTCCATCCTCCTGCTGCAGCAATGCCACCAGCAAATGCTCCTGTTCAATTTCCTGATTTCCATATTCATAGGCCAGCTTCTCGCAATCGTTGATCGCTTCTACTGATTTTTGTGTAAATTTCTGAATGTTCATAATTTATCACCCCTCTTTTCTACCAATCAAATCTATCAAAGAAACAAACATAATTTTGTTCTGTTAAGAACTATAGCATGTTTTGTTAGCCATGTCAATAGTTGAGTGCTAAAATTGTCAGAAAATTTACACTTCTCCCTTCTTGATCAGACACTGCTGACCCTGAAAAGCAATGCCGTACTTAAAAATGCTTTGTTCCGGAATTCCGCGATACAAGAGGTCTGCTGCATATCCTTTTTCTTCAATCTGAAGCAGTGCATGATCTGCCGTGTCAGACAATTCCGTTTCATCATCCAGCATGTCATACACCTTAAACTCCATAATCACAGCGGGATTTGCTTTATCCCTCGGTTCCAACACCACATCATATCTGCCGAATCCACTTTCCCGATTGGATGTTATGATATAATCGGTCGCATGATCCACCAAAAGTCCAAGCACAAAGCCATGATAGAAACGTTCCGGCGCATCCTCAGAAGGCTTTTTTCCGGTATCAAAATAACTGAACGTATTGAGGGCCACCCGGTTCATGTAGCGATTCATGTTTTTGACATCACCTTCCAGCATGGCAGATACAAATTCTCCAAATTCTCTGGTTTTCTTAAACCATCCTTTTACCATTTTCACAAACGAACGCTTTACTTCAAGGTTCGTTAAGCTAAGCCGGTATATTGGTAATTCCGATTCTTCTCCCACCATTACTTCGATATATTTCAGATATCCACCGGCCAACAGCAGGCTCCAGATCCCATCCGGATCCTCATCTAACTGCTCAAAGATGATTTGCTCATCAAGCTGGACTTCGATACAACCTCCCCGCAGCAACTCCTCAAACTGCATTTTTCTTGCGCTGTCCCCGCGGCGAAGCAATTGTCCTACTAATCCATTTTCACTGGTATTTGCCCAATAGGTATCAATTTTTTTCTCATTTAAGTAATTTAGGACAGACCACGGATTATAAATATCAGTCACAGCTCCGAACGTAAATCCATCATACCATTTCTTCACCTCCGCTTTCTCCGCTTCCGGTATCTCCATCTCATCCATGGACGAAAAAACCTCCGCCTCGGTAAAGCCAAAGGCTGTGGCATAGATCTCAGTGGTCGTGGTCACTACCCGCAGATTGTTCAGATCCGAAAAAACGGACTCCCGGCTGACGCGGGTAATCCCTGTCAGGACTGCCCGCTCCATGGAGGGATTGGTTTTGAAGGTATTGTTAAACAGACTTCGGATAAACGTTGTCAATTCTTTCCAATATCCATTTGCATAAGCTTCCTGCATAGGTGTATCGTACTCATCCAGAAGTATGATACACCTCTTGCCAAAATACTCATAAAGCCATCCGCATAATCTCTGAAGTGTGACAGCCGCAACGGAATCATCCATGTCATCCCTGACCTTTTCCAAAAACGCTCTATCGTTGGGCGTCATAAAATCCTGTTTTTTTACCCATTGAAATTTTCTATACACATCACTGATGACCTGATTGATCCTTGTCCTTGTCGCTTCATAGGTATCCTCTTTGATGCCGGCAAAGGAAAGAAACAGAACCGGATAAGTTCCCTGCAGCTTCCGAAACTCTTCCTCTCTCCATACCTCCAAGCCTTCAAACAAGTCGCTGCGGCCGGCATGTCGGTTTGAAAAGAAATAATCCAGCATGCTCATGGTAATCGTCTTGCCAAAACGCCTCGGGCGGGTAATAAGCGTCACGGCATCCTTCCCATCCCACCACTCCCTGATAAAGGCTGTCTTATCAATATAAAAACAATGATTTTCCCGCAGATAAGCAAAATCCTGGCTGCCCAGTGCAATTTCTCTTCGCATGAGACATCCTCCTATCACCATGTCGTCGGAAGTCATTCCGAAATAAGTTTCGCGCCTAAAATATAGTGACACTTTGGATTATAACACAGTCAGATGCAAGTCGGAATAAAACTTTTTTGACCGGGCGCTCCCTACTTCCTATACGCCCCATACCGCCGCAAAATAATCTTCCCAAGCTCCTGGATTCTCTTCTCTGTATGTGCAAAAAACATTTCATAAGCCGGACACAGGGCGTTGAGGGATACGCCGCCATCTGCACCCTCCCGCCATCTGCGGCATCCGCCCCGGCACAGGGTATAATAGGCACACGACCTGCAGCGTGCCGCAACCGGATGGGATTCTTCGATAAATTCCAATGCCCGGTCGGAACGAATCATATCGCCAAAAGAGTTCTCCACCGTCCCAAGCTTCCACGCATCCAGACAATAGAAATCACAGGGATAAACGCTTCCGTCCCCTTCTACCACAAAATAGCAGGTGCAGTGTCCGTTCATTCCGCATTCCTCTGCCGGATATCCCGCCGCCATCTGGGCAAGATTGGAAAACATACGGATATCCATAGGCTGCTGCCCATAGGCTTGTGTGTTTACATTTTGGCTCTGCATGAAATCGTCATACCACAGATCGAACAACTCACACAGAAACTTTCCGTATTTTTCCGGAGTAACGCGAAAGTCTGACGCGCCGTCCATCCCGGTATTTCTTCCCCGCTCATCCATACATGGGATCAGCTGCACATAGGAAAACTGATTGCGCTGATAAAAGTGATAAAGATAGGATGCCTTCTCACACGTTTCTGCCGTGATCACACTCAGAATATTGTAATCCACCCGATACTCATGAAACAGCGAAATGGTCTGCATCACACGATCAAAGGTTGGAGCCCCCTTGGCATCCCTTCGATATCGGTCATGCAGCTTCTTCGGACCATCCAGAGACACCCCTGCAAGGATGTGATTCTCGGCCAAAAACTGCGCCCACTCCCGGTCGATCAAAAGACCGTTGGTCTGTATGGTGTTCTCCACCGCGATTCCTTTTGTATTATACTTTTGCTGCAGCTCCAGAACACGACGAAAGAAAGGCAGACCGGCAAGAGTCGGTTCGCCTCCCTGAAATGCAAATGTCACATGGTAATCGGCATATTCAAATGCCCGGATGACCAGTTTTTCCAGAATATCATCCTTCATAAAGCCGAGACTGTACTGCTCCCGGTTACTGCTGAGACACTTATAGAAACAATAGGTGCAGTCAATATTGCAGTTTGCCGAAGCAGGCTTGATCAGGATACTCGCTGCGGGCATAATTGTTTTCCTCCTGTGTTAATTCTATCACAACGGTACAGAACCATTGATTCCGCACTACTCCCCCTCTTTTATACTACACAGTTACAAAACGCTGGTCAACCCTCTCATATAACATTATCTTTTTCTGCTCTTGCTAGAAGACCTCGAGTCCACAAACAGCGATTTCTTATCAATCATGTACTAAATCTTTCGCTATTTCTTCCTCTGCCTGAACAGTCGTCGCGGGGAAATCAAAAATCACTTTTTTTATTTCTCCGTCATAGGTAAACGGTGCTGCATAAGCCTCATCATATACCGATATATGTTTGTTGACCTTCAGTGAGGTTGGCGCTCCGGCTCCTGTCGTATAGAAAAATTTACTGATTTCCGTTAAACCAACAGAATTTCCATTAACAAACAATTCTGCCGTTGCTTGTTCTTTTCCTGTAACTGTAAAGTCTGCCTGAATGTCCACCTCACCAAGTGGTAGCTCAAAATCTGATTCTATTGTCCAGTAAATATCAGAATCCAAATTATACACATAGTTTATGTGATTATCCTTAACATATAAAGACACACCGCCAAATCGGTCTCCCTTTGCGACAAGCACCCCTTTTTCATTTTGATTTCTTCGATTCAAAACCACCATAATTGTTCCGGTTCTTGTACCAATACCAGGATCAGTTACCAGATCATACGGATAAATAATATCATTATACTCCAGATGTACTGCCGGAAGAGAAATCATGCTTAAATACTCCTTCAGGGAATCTCTCGTCGCCAGCAATCCACGATCCGGCATGGGAAAAACACCATACTTTGCAGCCTCAATTAACCATTCTTCCTGTAACTCCTTCAGTTTCTCCGGATAGCGATCTGCCACGTTATATTTTTCTGAGTAATCCTCATCTACATGATAAAGCTCCCACTCATCCTCATCAAAAGTCTTATGAAACATGTGATTAACGACCGCTTTCCATCCATCCTTATAAATAGAACGGTTTCCATGCATTTCGAAATATTGGACTTTTTTCTTTCCCTCTGCCCGCTCATCATTCAACGTATTTTTAAAGCTGATTCCTTGCAGTGTTCTTTGCGGCACCCCACGAATAAACTCCGGTTTTTCAAATCCCAGCAGATCCAGAACCGTGGGAGTAATATCCGATACATGGTTAAACTGTCTTCGTATTCCTCCCTTTTCTTTGATGTAATTCGGATAACTAATTATTAACGGATCCTTCACTCCACCCTCATATGTCCACTGCTTATACCATTGGAATGGTGTATTACCTGCATTTGCCCAGCCAGTGGGATAATGGGGCTGAGAATACTCATCTCCAATTGTCTCATAATTTTCAAGTACCAATTCAACATCTCGCGGATAATTGTCCGTTACATCCATACTTGTATTAAGATTGAAATGTCCATCCTTTCCACCCTCTGCACTGGCACCGTTATCAGAAATCAAAACAATGATTGTATTATCATAAATTCCTCTTTTGTCAAGAAAATCAATAAATTTCCCGATCTGTGCATCCGTATGTTCCAAAAATCCTGCAAACACCTCCATATATCTCGCATATGCTTTTTTCTGATCATCAGAAAGTGTATCCCAGGCCGGTACGTGTTCGTTTCGCTCCGTCAACTCTGCCGTATCATTCACTATGCCCAGCTTTTTCTGATTTTCAAACCATTCCTCCCTTATTTTATCCCAACCTGCATCAAATTTTCCACGATAACGATCAATATACTCCTTTGGTGCATGATGCGGTGTATGCATAGCGCCATAAGCAAGATATAAGAAAAAAGGCTGTTCCGGATATGACAATTCATGATTATAAACATATTGAATCGCATTTTCTGTAAGATCCTCGGAAAGATGATATCCCTCCGAAGCCTTCTTGGGTTGTTCCACCATCGTATTATCTCTCGTGAGAACCGGATTCCACTGATCCATATCCGCTGCCAGAAAACCATAGTAAGTATCAAAGCCCTTTCCAAGAGGCCAGTTATGATATGGTCCTGCTGCGGTACGCTCGTCCATTGCACTCAAATGCCACTTACCAACTGCCATTGTTCGATAATCATATTCTCGTAAAATCTCTGCCAGCGTAGCATACTGTGGATCAATTCCACCCTGTGCGTTGCCGAGTCCGGTTCTCCCTTCGGTCGTTGTATTGATTCCCACCGAATGATGATTTGCTCCGGTAAGAAGCGATGCTCTCGTTGCAGAGCAGATTGCCGTCGTATGAAAGTTATTATAACGAAGTCCCCGGGAAGCAATCTTATCAATATTTGGGGTGTTAATGGTAGAACCATAACAGCCCAACTGCGCAAAACCGGTATCATCTAATACAATATAGACAACATTTGGTTTGCCCTTTGAAGGACTTTCTTTTATATCAAATGAAAAGTTTGTTTCAGAAATGCATCTCCCCACTGTTCCTGTAAATATTTTCTTATCTGCCATACTTTCCTCCTGTGCATAGGTGGCATCACACTGATTACCTCTATTATTCGACCGACAACAGCTTCAGCAGCTCCTCCCTGCTGCTCACTGTAGTGGGAGCCTGATACAATGTCAGCTCCTCGATTCTGCCGGAAAATGCAAACGGAACCTCATAGTCCGGCGTTACCGGTGTGTAGCGATTGTCTCCCACTGTGGAGGTAAATCCAATCATGTAGCAGAACTGTTCCACCACGGTCTGTCCGACCTCTTTTCCATTCACAAACAATGTCACAGTGGCGTGATCTTGATCCCGCACAAACCGGTATCCTACTGTCACTTCGCCAACCGGCAGCTCTGTCTCGGAAACTGCCTCGTAATACGCTGCTTTGTTTGCATTGTACACATACTTCAGACGGTTATCCTTCACATAAAAGCTGATGCCGCCGAACCGCTGTCCGTTGCTGTAAAGCACGCCCTCATCCTCCGCAGTCTCCCGCACGATCCGTGCCACAACCGTATGATTTACGGCCTGTGACTGAATATTCCTGTCATATACCAGATCAAATGCATGCAGCACCTTGTGAAATGTTACCCGCTTCTCCGGCAGCGTCATCCGGTCGCCGTACATACGGGACAGATTCTCCGGCTTTCCATGCATTGCAAAACGCAGCATCGGATAAACACCATATTTTCCTGCCTCATACTCAAAATCGGCCTGCAGCTCCCGTAATTTCTCCGGATATTTCTCTGCAACATTGTACTTCTCCGAGTAGTCCACCTCCACATGGTAAAGCTCCCACTCATCCTTTTCATAATCCTCCACAAACGTGTGATTTACCACTGCCTTCCAGCCATCCTTGTAAATGCCCCGGTTTCCATGCACCTCATAGTACTGGATGTGTTTCTGACTCCCGGCTTCCGGTGCATTGAAGGAATACTGCATGCTTACTCCGGTAAACGGTTTCTGTTTCACACCCTTTACATATTCCGGCTTGTCCACACCGATTACCTCAAGCACGGTAGGGGTCAGATCGCTGACATGATGATACTGTGACCGGACACCCCCGAGCTGTTCAATCCCTTTGGGATAGCGGATAATCAGAGGATCCTTGATACCTCCCTCATGCGCCCAGATCTTATACCATTGAAACGGTGTATTGCCGCAATTTGCCCAACCCGTGGGGTAGTGATTAAATGCCAGCTCCGTCCCAATCTCATCCAGATGCTCATAGGCATATTCGATCTCTCCCTCACTTCTGACTGTCACATCCTGCCCCCGCATTGCGTTGAATCTTCCATCAATACCACCCTCGGCGCTTGCGCCGTTGTCTGACAAGAATACGATCATTGTATGATCAAGCTGATCGCTCTCCTCCAGATAAGCGATCAGCCGCCCGATCTGATCGTCCGTATGGGTCAGCATCCCTGCAAATGCCTCCATCTCACGGGCATATACTGCTTTTTCCTTTTCATTGAGCGCGGCCCAGTCTCTCACATATTCATTTTTTTCTGTCAATTCTGCCTCGGGAGGAATGATACCGATCCGTTTCTGATTCTCAAACCATTGCTGCCGCACCTCGTCCCAGCCGGCATCAAATTTTCCACGATAGCGGTCGATATATTCCTTCGGTGCGTGATGCGGAGTATGCATTGCCCCAAACGCAAGATACAAAAAGAATGGCTGTTCCGGAAAATTCATCTGGTGTTCAAACAGATAATCAATCGCATGATCTACGATATCCTCGGAAAAGTGATAGCCTTCCTCAACCGATTTAGGCTGTGCCACCGCCGTGTTATCCTGCACCAGATGTGGATGATACTGATCATTTTCTCCCTGTAAAAATCCGTAATACCGGTCGAAGCCCTTCTGCAGCGGCCATCCGTCCACCGGTCCCGGTGCTCCCTGATTTGCAGCCAGGTGCCATTTTCCTGTGCAGAACGTGGCATACCCGTACTCCTTTAAGATTTCTGCTATGGTCGCATACTCCGGTTTTAAGTGTCCGATTCCATTGTCACAACCGGTCCGCAGCTCACAGAGACTTGCAATCCCCGCCATATGATGATTTGCACCGGTCAGCAGGGAGGCTCTTGTGGCAGAGCAGACTGCCGTTGTATGGAAATTATTGTACCTGAGTCCCTCCTTCGCCAGTCTGTCAATGTTTGGCGTTGCAATGGATGATCCATAGCAGCCCAGCTGGGCAAAGCCCATGTCATCCAACAAAATATAGATTACATTGGGCGCATCCTTCGGGTCTGTATCCACGGTATGATATTGATACCTGGTCTCTGCCATGGTTCGCCCCACCGTACCGGTAAATTCTGTTCTTCGCATTTTGTTTCCTCCAACCTCTAATCGGTCTGCATCATAGCTGCAAGCGCCTTTTCCACATCAATTTCCAATGCTTCAGCGTGAAATACGATTTCCTCAATCACTCCCGGATATTCAAACGGAAGCTCCGTGTCCGGATCTACCGCCGCAACATTTCCATCCTTTACGCTGAAATTGATTTCCAGACCAAAGAAAAATTTTTCGATTTGGACAGACGCCGCTTCCGCCCCGTTTACGAACAAGGTCACATTTCCGGATGCCGGACCGGTAAGTCTGGTAACAATACGGATCGCAAACTCCCCTTCCGGCAATTCCTCCGTCACCGCCCGGTAATATGCATGCATGGCGCTGTTATAGGTATAATGCAGCCGGTTATCCTTAATAAAAGCTGTGTACCCGCCATAGCGGTGACCGCCCGCATAAAGTGTCCCCTCCCAGTCTCTGTGATGTGTGAGACGGATATCGATCTCATGATTGCGCTGATTGAAAAACAGCTTTCTTCCGGTGCGGAAGGGTTCGATCACATGATGATAGCGATAGGTCACCTCCTCAAATGCCACGCGGTACTGCTCCAGATCCTGCAGCTTCTGTTTTCCTGTCCGCGCCAGATGACTTCCGGTTCCCAGCGGAAAAACGCCGTTCTTTCCTGCCTCCGCAAACCACAGAGCCTTGAGCACCTCCACCTTCTCCGGATACTGCTCCGCCACATTATGAGCCTCCGAATAATCGACATCTGTGTGATAAAGCTCCCATGTATCATCCTCATAGCGGTCGATCAGAAGGTGATTTGTGACCAGCTTCCAGCCGTCCTGCCAGATGCCCCGGTTGCCGCACTGTTCATAGTACTGTACGGGTTTTCTCGTCCCTTCCTGTGCGTCGGAAAAGGTATACAAAAAGCTGGTTCCTGTCATGGGCAGCTGGTTCACTCCTTTTACCTGCTCCGGCTTTTCAATGTGCAAGGCCTCCAGTACCGTCGGTGTAATGTCTGACACATGATGATATTGGCTGCGCACACCGCCGGCGTTTTTGATTCCCTTCGGATACCGCACGATCAACGGATCCTTGACGCCACCCGAATGTACAAAACTCTTGTACCACTGAAACGGTGTATTTCCTGCATTTGCCCAGCCGATGGGATAATGTGGTGCCGACCACTCGGTGCCAATCTCATCGATATGCGAAAGTGCAAAGGCGGCCTCAATCCCTTCCTCCAGCATGTCCAAAGCGCGTTCCTGACTGAAACGACCTTCTTTTCCACCTTCGGCACTGGCACCGTTATCAGAGAGCAGCACTACAATGGAATTGTCCAGCTCTCCGATTTCCTCTAAATAATCAAGCACCCGTCCGATCTGTTCATCCGTGTGCTCCAAAAAGCCTGCAAAGGTTTCCATGTAACGCGCATACAGTTTCTTCTCGTCCGCATTCAGGCTATCCCATGCCTTGACATACTGATTCCGCTCAGTGAGCTCTGCGTCTGCCGGGATAATCCCTGACTTCTTCTGATTTTCAAACCAGGTGTCACGAATCACATCCCAGCCCTCATCAAAAGCACCCTTGTAATGGTCAATATACTTCTGGGGCACCTGATGGGGCGAATGTCCTGCACCATAAGCCAAATAAAGAAAAAACGGTTTTTCGGGATAAGCATTGGTATGCTGGAACAAATAATGGATTGCATGGTCAGACAGATCCTCCGACAAATGATACCCGTCCTTGGAATCCTTTGGCTGTTTGACCGCAGAGTTGTCCTGAATCAATGCTGGATGATACTGATCGGTGTATCCCTCCATAAAACCGTAGAACCGGTCAAACCCCTTTGCCAATGGCCAGTTGTCATATGGCCCCTGATCGCTCACATCCTCCAAAGGCGCCAAATGCCACTTTCCCACTGCAAATGTAGCATAGCCATTCTCCTTGAGCACCTCCGCCAATGTGGCATAGGAGGGATTCAGATGTCCCTGATTATTGGGAAATCCGTTTGGAGTATCCACCACTGTCGCTACCCCTGCTGCATGATGATTTGCGCCTGTCAGCAGGGATGCCCGTGTAGCGGAGCAGATTGCCGTCGTATGAAAGTTGTTATAGCGCAGTCCTTCCGCTGCAAGCCGATCCATATTCGGCGTATGAATGTTGGAACCATAGCAGCCCAGCTGGGCAAAGCCCACGTCATCCAACACAATATATACTACATTTGTCTTTTCCCTTTTGGGTTCTTCTGTAAAGCTCAATCTGGAAGACTGGAGCGTGAAACCCTCGTAGCCATTGAATTTTTTACTCATTGCGATACCTCCTCAATATAATACTTGACAGTCCGGATATGTAATCCAGACTGTCTGATTTTCTGGTGAAAATGTTATGATACATTACTCACTAATTGCTTTTTCATAGTAAGAGGTATCTACCAATTCATCTATATCTACTGCTTCTTGTATTAATCCATTTTCTACCAGCCAAGTATTTAATGTATTGTAATAATCTATCGTCTCATCCTTGATTTCGGGTGACAGGAAGGACAATGTTTCGTCAAAACTATATGCTTTTTTCCATGCGTTTTCTGACATGTTTTCTGATGCAATTGCGGAAAAGAATGCATCAGGATCTGCAATGGCAGCTTCATAAGAACGAATCAACGCTTTATTTAGCGCTACCCCTATTTCCGGCTCTTCTGTTAAGACTGCGGTTGTTGCTTCCATAACATAAGTCGTATATATATCGGATGTATCAGCTCCAGTTTCCAATACGGTTCCAAGTCCCCGTTCTTCCATTGCTTCTAATGCATACTTTGCGGATGCCCATGCTGCCGCATCCCCAGTCTGCAAAAGAGATGCCGCTTCAGTTACCGAATTCAAAAGTTCCACCTGATCTGTATCAATAGCATTTTTTTCGGCATAATTTTCCCAGTAATACTGAGTTATTGTTCCAATTGGTACAACAATACTTTTTCCCTCTATATCCTTCGGTTCATTGATGTCTGCACCGTTTCCAACCAAAATTCCATACTGTACTTTTGCATCGGCAAGTCCAATAATTTTTATGTCAATTCCATTACTTTTTGCGGTAAATACGGGTACATCTCCCACGATTGCAACATCCAGTTCCCCTGCCGCAAACGCTTCATTAATTTCAGGACCGGCTCCCATAAAGTAAACATATTCCGGTTGATAGCCAACCTTTGCCAGTTCCTCCTCAAAATATCCATTTTTTACTGCGAGAGTGGCTCCCTCAAAATTTCCCTGACCATCCGCACCGGGGACACCAATTCTCAGAGTCTTCAGCGATTCATCGGCTACTTCTTTTATTTCATCCGTTATCTCCGTATTTTCACCTGATACCGTTTCTTCCACCGATGGTGTATTCTCTTGACTGACATTATTGTCATTCCCTCCACAACCGGTTAAACCTGCCACCATCAAAGCTGATGCAACGATTCCTGTCAAGATTTTTTTCCATTTTCTGTTCATTTTCTTTTTCCTCCTAAAATAATATAATGACATACGCTTTGGCGTACTAGTCAACCGCAAAAAATTTGTCCAACAGTTCCTTTGATGATTTGGACGTGGCTGCTGTACGCAGCTTCACATATTCAATTTCACCCTCAAAGACAAAGGGACTGCTGTATTCCGTTGAGACAGACACACACGGATTGGCACCGATTGCTGAATAGGAATTTCCATGTGTATTTCTGTAATCAGTCACCTCCAACGTTTCTTTCTGATTTCCTCCCGCTGTGATGGAAATAACAGCTGACTGATCTTCATTCACACGAACCTGCAAGACTGCTGTAACCCTCCCTGCTGCAAGCTTCTCATTTAATCGAAATGTATGCTGAATTTTGCCATCCTTGTTAAGTGTATAGTACAAATGGTTACCCTTGATATAAAAACTCCAGCCACCAAATCGATCTCCTTCGCTGAACAATACCCCTCCCTGCACGGTATCCGTTCTTGTAAATGTTACCTGAAGGACATAGGAATTATTGGTTGTATTGAGAAATTCTCCTATCGTATATTGTTTGAAGATATGCCGATATTCCTTTACCTGCTCCGGAATGGCCAACCTTCCCCCCACCAGCTTTTTCAAAGCTTCCGGACCTCCCACATGAGAGTTCAGATGCTGCGGGAAAACATTATATCTCCCTGCCTGTATGAACCATTCCTCCTGCAGCTCCTTTAATTTATCAGGATACTGACCAGCTACATCATGACGCTCTGAATAGTCCTCAGAAACATGGTACAATTCCCACTCATCTTCATCAAAAGTATCGTGAAAGGTATGGTTCGTAATTGCCTTCCAGCCGTCTTTATAAATTCCCCGGTTTCCGAGCATTTCATAGTATTGTACTGTTCTTTGTTCCTTTGCATCTGCCTGATCAAACGTATAACGGAAACTAATTCCCTGTATGGGTTTTTGCGAAATCCCCTTGATATGATCCGGTTTTCTGACACCGATCACATCCAGCACAGTCGGTGTGATATCGATCACATGATGATACTGTTCCCTGATTCCCCCTTTGTCCTTGATCTCTTTTGGATAGCAGACAATCATAGGATCCTTTACCCCGCCGGAATGTACCCATGTCTTATACCACTGAAACGGTGTATTGCCAAGATTTGCCCATCCCACCGGATAATGATTCAAGGTATATTCTCCTCCGATTAGATCAAGCTTTTGCAATGCCTCTTCTGTCTCATCGGAGGTGGAAATAATATTGCAGGCGTTATTCATATTCAACCGTCCTTCCGGACCACCCTCCGGACTGGCTCCATTATCTGATAAAAAGACAATCATTGTATTTTCCAATTCTCCGATCTTTTCCAGATAATCCACCAGACGTCCGATCTGGACATCTGTATGTTCTAACATACCTGCATAAGCTTCCATATATCTTGCATTCACTTTTTTCTGTTCATCGCTTAAGGAATCCCATGCCGGAACGCAGCGATTTCTTGGATTTAACTCTGCATCCTGGGGAATAATACCAAGCTTCTTCTGATTCGCAAACCATCTGTCCCTCAATACATCCCATCCCTCATCAAATCTTCCTTTGTATTTGTCAATGTACGCTTTTGGAGCATGATGTGGGGCATGCATTGCTCCATATGCCAGATACAGGAAGAACGGTTTTTCCGGACGCGAATTCTTCTGTGTACAGATATAATCAATGGCATGGTCTGTTATATCCTCAGATATATGATATCCTTCCGCTACTGATTTCGGTTGCTCCACAAAAGTATTATCCTGAACCAAAATCGGGTTGAACTGATTAATCATGGCATGAAGGAAACCATAATACCGGTCAAAGCCTCTTCCCAATGGCCAGCTGTCATATGGTCCGGCAGGATTCAACGCTCCCCAGCTTGTCAAATGCCATTTTCCACAGGCGAATGTATCATAATCATATTCCTTCAAAATCTCAGCAAGAGTGGCATAGCTTTTATCTAACTCACCCGCTCCGTTGGGACATCCCGTCATCATTTCAATAGTTGCACAACATCCAACGGAATGATGATTCGCTCCTGTTAACAAGGATGCCCGTGTAGCGGAACAAATTGCTGTTGTGTGAAAATTATTATAGCGAAGACCTCCTTTTGCCAACCGATCTATATTCGGTGTGTCAATGGAGGATCCGTAACAGCCCAGCTGGGCAAATCCCAGATCATCCAGCACGATATATACTACATTCGGAGCATCTGCTCTTCTTTTTTCAGGAAGTTCTTCATAACGAAACTCCGTATCCTTCACTGTCCTCCCAATAGTTCCAATGAATTTTCCTTTCCTGCTCATAATCTATTTCTCCTTCTTCTCATATTTCTGCCATGGTGTAAGCAGTCCAAAAAGCCATCCAATCAGCCGATCCATTACGATACCGACAATTCCGATAATAATCATACACACAATCACAATGTCTGCACGCATCATACTTCTTGCATTGCTCATTCTATATCCGATTCCACTGGTTGCAGCCAACATCTCCGATGCCACCACCGCCATCCAAGAAACAGATAATGCTAATTTCAACCCTACCAATATCTGTGGAATTGCATGAGGCAGATATACCTTTGAAAAAGTCTCCCATGGACTTAATTTGTATAGCTGCGCTACTTCCACATATTTGCCCGGCGTTCCCGAAATACCACTCTCCGTATTAACCAACACCTGAAAGAAGGCTGCAATCACGATGATCACGACTTTGGACACTTCCCCAATCCCACACCAAAGAATAATCAACGGTATCCATGCAATAATCGGAATCTGACGAACTACCGTAATGATGGGAGCAAATAGATCTCTTACCGGTTCAAACATTCCCATGACTGACCCCAGCACCCCCCCCAACAGTGAGGCCATCAAAAATCCTTTCACCACTCTTCCAAAACTGACCAGCAAGTCTTTCTGCAACGTTCCGGTATGAACCAATTCTTGAAATGAATCTTTAACCTTTGTAATCGTCGGCAAAATTCCGGAGGGTATATTTCCATAGTTCGTTGCCAAAAACCACGCAACTACAATTAAAATTGGAAGAATGAGCCCTAATAAAATTTTTTGAATCGATTTTTTTTTCATCTTCACATTCCCTCCTTAAATATTGTACTCCACTTCATAGTCTTCTTGTGAATCCTCAAAGAAGTAACTATAAATTGTTTTTTTATAGCTTGCAAAGGTTGCACTCCCTCTGCTTTTTGACTCAATGGGATCTGTGGTAATAATATCCTTTATCTCTCCCGGCCTTGCCGACATGACTACTACCCGGTCACCGAGATAAATTGCCTCGTCAATATCATGGGTAACCATGACCATCGTTGTATTTTCCTTTTCCTGAATGCTAAGTATTTCCTTCTGCATCTGAATCCGGGTCAGTGCATCCAGTGCACCAAAGGGCTCATCTAATAAAAGTATGGTCGGATTGTTCGCAAGTCCCCTTGCAATCGCAGCTCGTTGCGACATCCCCCCTGATAATTGTGCCGGATAACTATTTTCAAAGCCCGCCAGACCAACCAACTCCAAATGTTTTTTTACGTTGACCTCCCGCTCTTCCTTGGACAAATCTTTCAATCCAAATCCTACATTGTCTTTAATTTTTAACCACGGAAGCAGGCGGTGCTCTTGAAATACCATGCCGCATTTCGGCCCCGGTCCTACTACCGCATGCCCATTTCGTTCAACGACACCATCCTCATACCCCACTAACCCGCAAATAATCTTAAGGAGCGTGCTCTTGCCGCAACCACTATGTCCCACTATGGTAATAAATTCTCCCTTTCGAACTTGCAAATTAATGTTCTTTAATACATCCAGCGGCTGCTTATCTACTATAAACTTCTTATTCAGATGCTCTATATTGATAATGAAATCCTTTTCACTATTTTTTTCAATTTCTCTGGATTCTGTCATTTCGTTCACATCCTTTATGTTCATTTTTTTCATAATTTGTCGGATAAGTCTCCTTTTTCGCTCTTTTTCTCTTCTGCAATACATATAGAATAGTCATGAAAGCGTCTTTTGTAAAATACAATCTTTGAAATCGTTATCAATAATCCTCTTTTTCACCTAGATCAGAAAGATAAATTATAGTATGAAAATATCAAAAAATTCATTTTTCTGCTTTTGAAAACGTTTTTCTGAAAACGTAATCATATGTATTTTCGGTAAGAAAATTTATTTTTATGGTATTATTCTATCATTTTCATCCCCTTTCATTTATTTTATTTTTTTCGATGATAGCTTTTTCTAAGCAACCCTTTGAAAATTCAAGAGCACTCAAACGCCTTTTTCCATTTGAGCGCTCTCTTTTGCTGATTCCAACCAATCAGCCTGCCCATCAGACTTCAACCCGACAATTACTCCTCAGCCAGCAGTGCTTCCAGATACGCCTTTGCATCTACCCCTGTCTGATAGGAATGAATGGTAACTGCATGAATCGTACCGGCAAATTCAAAAGGCACCTCATAATCCGGTGACACCTCGGTATGCGGTGTTGCCCGAAGCCAGGTACCGCCCTCGGCCAGCATATAAAAGAAATCTATATGTACCTGCCCGGCCTCTTGTCCATTGATATACAACGTAACTGTGGCATCATCCAAATTTTTACGGTCAAACAAATATTTTACATTGACTTTTCCCTCTGGAACCTTCACCCCGGAGGTCACCTTAAAGTACTTCACACGATTTGCATTATATACAAAATGTAAATAATTGTCCTTGATATAGAACACAAAGCCTCCGAATCTGCTTCCTTCCGATAATAAAACACCCTGATCGGACGAAGTCCGTTCAATGTCAAAGGATGCATAATAGCTCACTCCATCCAGTTTGATTTCAGACGCTCCGGCAAGCCGGTATGGCTGAAAGATGTTTTTGAAATTTACCTCACGCTCCGGATATACAATTGGTCCCAATATTTTCCACCAGTGTTCTCTTGAAGCATGCGGCGATCCAAGCTGCATCGGAAAAATATTGTTCCTGCCTGCTTCTATAAAAAATTCTTCCTGCAGCTCCTGAAGCTTGTCAGGATACTGCTGTGCCACATCATGCTTCTCCGAGTAATCGTTTTCCACATGATAAAGCTCCCACACATCATCCGCGTAGCTGTCACTAAAGGTATGATTCACAACTGCTTTCCAGCCGTCTTTATAAATACCACGGTTGCCAAGTACCTCATAATACTGTACATGCTTACGATCCTCTGCGGAACCATCCTCCAACGTATACTTAAGACTGGTGCCCGTAAATGGCTGTTGATGTACGCCCTTGATCGTAGACGGTTTCTTCACGCCCAATATATCCAGTACCGTAGGAGTCAGATCACTGACATGATGATACTGAGTCCGAACACTTCCGGGATCCTTTATCAAACCGGGATACCGAATAATCAGCGGATCCTTCACGCCTCCCTCATGTGCAAAGATTTTATACCACTGAAAAGGTGTATTGCAAAGATTTGCCCAGCCTGTAGGATAATGAGGATATGTATACTCTCCACCTATTTCATCCAAATGCTCGATTGCAAGCTCTGCTTCATTCGTGACAGACGTTATTTCTCCACCTCTGAGACCAACTACACGCCCTTCTCTGCCACCTTCTGCGCTGGCACCGTTGTCAGACAAAAAGGCAATGACCGTGTTATCTAACTGATCGATACTTTCCAGATAATCAAGCAATCTGCCGATCTGGGCATCCGTGTGCTCCAAAAATCCCGCATACACCTCCATATGTCTTGCAAATGCCTTTTGGTGCTCCTTTGGCAAATGATCCCATGCCTCCACATAGGATGCACGATCTGTAAGCTCCGCATCCTGCGGAATGATCCCGATTTTCTTCTGGTTTGCAAACCACTGTTCCCGCAGCACATCCCAGCCTTCATCAAATTTTCCCTTGTATCGGTCAATGTATTCCTGCGGTGCATGATGCGGGTCATGGGTCGCACCATATGCCAGATATAAGAAAAACGGCTTATCCGGAAAAGAATTTTTCTGATTATAAATAAAATCTATGGCATGATCCGTCAAATCCTCCGACGCATGATAACCATCCTTTGCCGATTTAGGCTGCGGTATATAGGAATTATCCTGTACCAGCAATGGATGATACTGATCGCAGCATGGATTCAAAAAACCATAATAGCGATCAAAGCCCTTTCCCAACGGCCAGGTATCATATGGTCCAACCTGAGAGTATGCATCCGTCAAATGCCATTTTCCAACAGCAAATGTAGAATAATCGTATTCCTTCAAAATTTCTGCCAGAGTTCCATATTCCGGGTTTAGATGACCAATCCCATTCTCACAGCCACTTTTCCAATCAACCAAAGACGCAATGCCGACCTTATGATGATTTGCTCCTGTAAGCAGGCTGGCTCTTGTAGCAGAGCATACCGCCGTCGTATGAAAGTTGTTGTAACGCAGCCCCTCATTTGCCAAACGGTCAATGTTTGGTGTATGAATGGTAGAACCATAGCAGCCAAGTGCCGCAAACCCCATATCATCCAATAAAATATATATGACATTGGGCGCATGTTCCGGTCTGTTATTGATTTCCTCAAACCGAAAATCCGTATCCCGCACAGTTCTTCCTACTGTGCCAACAAATCTTTTTTCGCTCATTTCATCACCTCTTACTGTTATTCCTCATTTAATAACCGCTCTAAATAATCCGCTGCTTTCTCTCCAGATGCATAGGAATGAAGGATCACATCTTCAATTTTGCCCGTATATTCAAATGGAGCCTCATAGCTTGGAATTACCTCTGTATATGGATTGGCACGTATTGTAATACCTCCTGTGGCGAGATAATAAAACAGATCCACTGTGCCCTTCCCGGCCTCCCGATTGTCAATATACAATGTGACTTCCGCATCATCCAACCCGCGCCGATCAAATACATATTTGACATTTACCCTTCCGTCAGGAAGCTTTTCATCTGAGGTAATATCAAAAAGCTTCACTCCATTGGCATTATACGCAAAATGCAATTTTTCATCCTGAACAAAAAAGCTGAATCCGCCAAAGCGGTCTCCCTTTGAAAACAGTACGCCCTGACTCTTTTGATCCTGAATTACATTCATGGATATGGAATAGCTGACGCCATCTACCGGAATTACCGCATCACCTGTCAGCTGATAGGGTAGAAATAGATTCTTTAAATGTACTTTCTTTTCCGGTATTACAATCTCTCCCCGTACTCTCCACCATTTTTCTCTGGATGCATGAGGAGAGCCCATCATCATTGGAAATACATCATTTCTGCCTGCCTCCAAGAAGAACTCCTCCTGCAGCTCATGAAGCTTTTCCGGATACTGCTCTGCCACATCATACTTTTCTGAATAATCCGTTTCCACATGGTAAAGCTCCCAGATATCATCTTCATAGCTGTCGCTAAAGGTATGATTTACCACCGCTTTCCAGCCATCCTTATAGATACCTCGATTGCCAAGCACCTCATAGTACTGCACATGTTTACGATCCTCTGCCTGTCCGTCCTCCAAGGTATATTTCAGACTCGTTCCCGTAAATGGTTTCTGTGCGATTCCTTTTAAATGCTGCGGCTTTTTTACACCCAATATGTCCAAAATTGTGGGTGTAAGGTCACTGACATGATGGTACTGTGTTCTCACACTTCCGGGATCCTTGATCAGTCCCGGATAGCGAATGATCAGCGGATCCTTCACGCCGCCCTCGTGTGCAAAGATTTTGTACCACTGAAATGGAGTATTGCATACATTTGCCCAGCCGGACGGATAATGGGGATGCGAATATTCACCCCCGAGATCATCCAGACGATCAATTGCCAGCTCCACCTCATTTGTCACGGAAGTAATTTCCCCGCCGCGGCAACTGATAAAGCGCCCCTCCTTTCCACCTTCGGCACTGGCGCCATTATCAGACAAAAATACGATCACTGTATTGTCCAACTGATCAATGCTTTCCAGATAGTAAATCAATCTGCCGATCTGTGCATCTGTGTGCTCCAAAAAGCCTGCATACACCTCCATATGCTTTACAAATACCTTCCTTTGATCCTCTGATAATGTTTCCCATGCATCCACATAGGGTGCCCGGTCTGTCAGCTCTGCCTCCTCGGGAATAATTCCGATTCGTTTTTGATTTTCAAACCACTGCTCCCGAATCACATCCCAGCCGACATCAAACCTGCCTTTATATCTGTCAATATATTCCTGTGGCGCATGGTGGGGAGAGTGGGTTGCCCCGTATGCCAGATATAAGAAAAACGGCTTTTGAGGATATGAATTTTTCTGATCATAAATAAAATGGATCGCATGATCTGTAATGTCTTCCGAAGCGTGATAGCCTTCTTTTACCGTCTTTGGCTGGGCAACAAATGTATTGTCCTGTACCAGATAAGGGTGATATTGATCACATCCCGGATTTAAGAATCCATAATACCGCTCAAAGCCTTTTCCCAAAGGCCATGTATCGTATGGTCCGGCAGGATTATATTGGTCCGTCAAATGCCATTTTCCCGCTGCAAAGGTGGAATAATCAAATTCACGCAAAATCTCCGCAATGGTTCCATATGCTGGGTCGATATGTCCGATTCCATTGTCACAGCCTGACTTCCAGTCTACCAAAGATGCAATTCCTACTTTATGGTGATTTGCACCTGTCAGCAGGCAGGCTCTCGTTGCAGAGCAAACGGCTGTCGTATGAAAATTGTTATAGCGAAGTCCTTCCTTTGCCAAACGATCAATATTGGGAGTATGAATGGTAGATCCATAGCAGCCAAGTGCTGCAAACCCCATATCATCTAACAAAATATATACGACATTGGGTGCATTTTTCGGTGTATCAGAGATTTCCTCATATCGATAAACCGTATCCTTTACGGTTCTTCCGATGGTTCCGATAAATTTCCTCCTACTCATTTGCAACCTTCCTTTCCAGTATCGGATAGAGAATATTTTGTTTGAGATCAACAAATAAATCCTTAATCTGATTCACAATTCCCTCTGAGTCCGAGGTAATATATTCCAGCGCATGGTCATATCCCTTCGAAAACGCCATCAAAGAACCCGATCTCGCTGTAATTGTGGGTACATTTTGTTTCTTTTTCGCCAATGTATGCAGCAGCGCACCCTGATAAATATGCACAAAATGCAATTCCGGCTCTCTCCCTTCTGCCTCAATAACCAGATTGAATGACAAATCTGCATCCTTTGCCTTTTCATAATCCAAAGCTATCCCCAGATAATCCAGCATAAAATCTGCGGACATCTGTTTGGAGAGCTTCAAAAATTCTTCCTTGCTCTCCCGATCCTTCTCCGGAAGCGGAATCCGGATTCCTTCGCGAAGCTCATAGGCTCCCCGCAAATAAGAATTTCTCCATGTACAGCACTCCGACTGATAACCAAGCTGCTCCAGACAATCCGCATAAAGATATCTGGCTTTTTCATTGTCCGGGTTGTATTGCAGCAATAAATCCAATGCCTCCGAAGCGCGCTGATATCTGCCACGTTCAAAGTCCGAAAACGCCTTCTCAAATACCGCTTCCTCAGATCCGATATATTCCACGAACTGCTCCGCTCTTTCCGTTTTTGTCTGCGGATTGATATTCACAGGATTTCCGTCATAAAACCCAATCCACTGATTATAAACCGTTCTGACAGCAATCGGCACCGAACCATAATATGGTCTTGTGTACATTTCATGGCGGTATGCCTCCGGAAGCGTTAATTTTTTCGCAATCTCCTCCGCTCGATACCCCTGCCCTGCCAAAGCCAGGGTACGATCATGTATAAACTTATACATCGCTGCAGTATGCAACAGATATTCTCTCACAGCATTCGGATGACTTTCTGTATTTTTATGAGACCAGTTACTGCTTTGGAATACTACATCTGTCCGCTCTCCGAATTGTACCAGCGCATCCTCAATATATTTTGACCAAAGGTTTGCATTTCTCGGCTGACCACCACGCAGGGCATAGACATTATGCAGCATACTGCAGCAGACCTCACTGACCCAAAGTGCTCTATAATCCTTGAAATAGACGATCATCTCCGGCGGAGCGCCAATCCCTTTGGTAAATATACATTCCAATTCCAGACCATCTATTGTAAATGGCTTGTCCGGCTCCACGATGTATTTGATCGTCTCCATATCCTGACGTCCTCTTGTAGTATTTCCTATGCCAAGTCCCGCTGTAAAGCTGCCTTTTTCATCACAGCAAAGTCCCACACCAAATTGGAACACCTGTCTTCGCATATTTACCACATTGGTATAGACATTCTCTCTGGTAAACTGCAATTCAAAATCCGCCGGACCGTAGGTCGGAACATTTTTTATCTGCTCCTCTGTCAAAATTCCACGCAGTCCACCTCTGAAATTGGAATATACATCTGTCGCATTGATCGTATAAAGCAACGCTGACACATGATCGCGGATATTTTCCCCCAATGCCTTTTCCGCCAGAATCACAGCCGCTTTTGCCACCGTTTCCGGATATAGCGTATCCAATATAATCCAACCGGTCTTTCCTCTGACAAAATTGACATTTCCGACATGCAATCCTCTTACTTGAATCACATCCCTGCCTGCAACACTGAATACTCCGGCAGTCAAATTTCCAATTGCCACCTGATTCAGACTGGGATTTATCGTGTCTGCCACCTTTTCATTCTTTAAAAAATCCAACTGCCGATAATCAATCAATACCGAACCATCCGTATCATAAATCACATCATCTGTCATTTCCAGCAAACAGTCGGCATGAAGCTGTTCCCATTCCTTCGCGCCGGGAGTAAACAGCTTTAAATCCTCTCTTTCAAGAAAACTTTGATTCCACGCAGCTGTATAGCCTGTAGCCTCCTTACGCTCCCCATTAAACCGATATCCCATAGGGTTCTCCCTTCTATCATCCGAACTGTTTTTAATCTTGTCTGAAAAATGCCTCCAGCATTTCCTCCGTGGTCATACCAGCAGGAGCCATCCGGATTTCCAGATGTAAAATCTTCCCAGTAAATTCAAACGGAATCTCATAGTCTATTGCAATCGCAGTCTGAGGATTTGCTTTTAATGTAGTGCACATTAAGGACGCAAATTTGTTCAGTTCTGTAATCTTTGCTGTGCCCACTACCGCTCCATTAAGCTTCAAGAAAACCTCTGCCTCCCAGAAGCTCAGGTTTTTAAACACAACCTCCACTCTGTTCCTGCCAACCGGCAACTCAACATCAGAAACAATCTCATAATACTCTGATTGCAAATGATTATAGACATATTTTAAATGGTTGTCCTTCACATACAGCACAGAACCTCCAAATCGATCTCCATTTGCCAGAATGACGCCTTCCTCTTTTGGAGATTGCCGCTCAATATCCGCTAAAATTCTGTGCGATGTTCTGGCTATCAGCAAACCCTCCGGAATCTCAAACGGGTATCGCACGTTTTCATATGTGTACACTTTTTCCGGAACAAGCTCCTGAATCGTAATTTCTGCAGTTGCCTCTTTGGAGGCGATCAAAGAGCCCGGCCCTAATGGATACACCCCATAACGCCCTGCCTCTGCAATCCAGGTCTCCTCCAATTCCTTTACTTTTTCCGGATATTCCGCTGCTACGTTATACTTCTCGGAATAATCCTTCTCAGTATGATAAAGCTCCCATACATCATCCTCGTAACTGCTCTTAAACGCATGATTGGTAACAGCCTTCCATCCATTTTTATAAATCGAACGATTGCCCACCATTTCAAAATATTGTACATGCTTTCTGGATGGAATATCAGGTCCTTCAAAGGTATAGGCAAGACTTATTCCATGCATGGGCTGTTGTGGAACGCCTTTCACAATCGCCGGCTTTTCAAAGCCAAGCACATCCAGCACGGTAGGAGAAATGTCTGTTACATGGTGAAACTGGTTTCTGATCCCTCCCTTATCTTTGATTCGTCCCGGATAATAGATAATCAGCGGATCCTTGATGCCTCCCTCATGTACCCATGTCTTATACCACTGGAACGGTACGTTTCCAAGATTTGCCCAGCCAATACCATAGTGTGGGGAGGAATACTCATCACCTACCGTCTCATAATGTTTCAATACATCCGCTGCTTCCCTCGAATAATCCTCTACGATATCTACCGAAGTATAATGATTATAATGACCATTCAGACCACCCTCAGCACTGGCACCATTATCCGACAGCAGCACAATCATGGTATTTTCTAAGATGTGTGCCTCCTCCAGATAGTCAAGCAATCGTCCAATCTGGGCATCCGTATGCTCTAAGAATCCGGCAAAAACTTCCATCAATCTTGCCTGTACTTTTTTCTCATCTTCGCTCAGGCTGTCCCACGCTGGAACCACTTCATTTCGCTCTGTAAGCTCTGCATCCTGTGGAATAACTCCAAGCTTTTTCTGTCTTGCAAACCATTTTTCGCGCAAAACATCCCAGCCCTGATCAAACGCCCCCCGATACCTGTCAATGTATTCCTTGGGTGCGTGCATTGGCGCATGCATTGCGCCATATGCTAAATAGAGAAAAAAAGGCTGCTTGGGATATGCATTGTGATGCTGATAGACATATCGAATTGCATTGTCTGTCAGATCCTCCGTCAAATGATATCCCTCAGAAGCCTTCTTAGGCTGTGTCACTCTTGAATTATCTCTGGTAAGCACCGGATTCCACTGATCAATCGCCGCATCCAAAAATCCATAATAATTATCAAAACCCTTTCCCAGCGGCCAGCCATCAAAGGGACCTGCCGCAGTCCGAAATCTCTTATCTGTCAGATGCCATTTACCAATCGCGATAGTATGGTAGTCGTATTCCCTGAGCACCTCAGCAATTGTTGCATACTCCGGTTTAATCAGCTCCTGTCCATTTGGAAGCCCTGTTGCTGACTCCACGATGGCACTGATCCCTGCAGAATGATGATTTGCCCCTGTCAAAAGACTTGCCCTTGTAGCAGAGCAAATGGCAGTGGTATGAAAATTGTTATAACGCAGTCCCCCGCTTGCCAATCGATCAATGTTTGGGGTTTTAATATCAGAACCATAGCAGCCAAGCTGGGCAAATCCCACATCATCCAGCACAATATAAATCACATTCGGCTTACCCTCAGACTTGCTCTCAATTTCCTCAAAACGAAAATCTGTATCCTTTAATGTTTTTCCAATTGTTCCAACAAATTTTTGTTTACTCACGCGCTTTTCCTTTCCTTCGTCAGAAACACATATCGTATCAGATACCATAACTGTGCAAAGCAAAAAGCTCTGCACAGCCAGATCAGATTAACAGTTTTTACTTTACTCTGCTTTCAGTTCTTCCACTGCTTTCTCATAATATGAATTGTCTACAAACTCATTTGCATCAACTTTTGTTGTGATAAAGCCTCCGTCATAAAGGAAGTCTATGGTATCCTGAAGCTTTGCAATATCCTCTTTTGTGTTATTTGTATGGAAATACTCAAAGGTCTCATCAAAATCATAGGAAGCCTTCATCTGTTCTGCAGTATAATTTGATGATGCCAGTGCGTCGTAAAGCAGCTGAGGATTTTCTTTTGCTCTCTCCCACGCTCTGATATATGCCTTTTGAATCGCCACACCCACTTCCTCGTTCTCTTCAATAAAGCTCTTATTTGCTACTACAAAAAACTGTGTATAAGCATCCTCTACTGCGGATGACAGTTCAACTCTCACACCGGTTCCGGCTTCTTCCAGCGCCACCACATTATAATAAGGTGTAGGGAACAAATCCAAATCACCGGACAGCAGCATCGCCGCAGAATCTGTGGGTGAAGCATTTACAACAGAGGTTTCAGAGCCAATATCATAAGCGTTAGCAAATGATTCCCATACATAAGAAGCAACCGTTCCCTGAAATACACCAACCGTGGAGCCCTTTACCTGATCCGGGGAAGTGATGCCGGATGCTTCGCTGGCAATAAATCCATAGTATTGCTTGTGGTTTGCTGCTCCAATGATTACCGTATCAATGCCGTTTGACTTGCAGGTGATTGCCGGGAAATCTCCGTATACCGCAATATCCTGTTGTCCGTCAAATTAGATGGAGACTCATCCGTCACTTTGGATGGTTGCGTCTTGCCGTCTAACGGCCGAATCATCCAGATTATCTGATGTAGATTCGACGCTTTATTCGAGGAAAGAAATCCCCTCCGACAGATTATCT
>JAFUTQ010000103.1 GCA_017484135.1 Lachnospiraceae bacterium | reverse complement strand
GGCACAGTCATTTGTACTGTGATCTATTTGCTGACCTCTAATTTATGAATTTTTCGAGCTTCAATGCCAAACGGGCACTGTCAATGGGGCAAAATAACATGCCTCAAATATTTGAGGTAAGGTTCACGGATTCAGGTTATATCTATTATACCTCTCCTGTTTTGGCAAATGAGCTGGTATGGGGATGCGGGTTTACCATGTTTTCCGTGATCATGGGGCATCTGGGGAGTGACGCGGTTGCGGCAAATTCCATAGCAAACATTGTAAAAAATATCATTGCCTGTTTTAGCCTGGGCATCGGAGCCGGAAGCGGGATTCTTGTGGGCAATGAGCTTGGCAGCGGGAATCTGGAGAAGGCGAAAGAGTACGGGGGAAAATTGTGCAGGATTTCGCTGGTTGCAGGCGCGCTGTCCGGAGTGGTTCTTTTAGCGGCAAGCCCCTTGATTTTCTGGTTTGCTTCAAATTTGAGCATGCAGGCACAGGAATATCTAAAAGTTATGCTGTTGATCTGCAGCTACTATCTGATCGGAAAATCGCTCAACTCAACGGTTGTCGCAGGGATTTTTTGTGCCGGGGGAGACACCCGATTTGGCCTGTGCTGCGACGCGGTGACGATGTGGGTCATCATTGTGCCGCTGGGAATGATTGCAGCTTTTGTATTGCACCTTCCTGTTTTGGTGGTATATTTTATATTGAATCTGGATGAGCTGATCAAGCTTCCGGCTGTTTACCGGCACTATAAACGATACCGATGGATTAAAAATCTGACAAGAGCTTAAGGAATGCAAAAAGAGGTGATAAAAATGCTTATGGATTATCATGTGCATACATGCTATAGCGATGACAGCAGCTATCCGATGGAGGAGGTAGTCCGGGATGCGATCAAAATCGGTCTGGATGAGATTTGTTTTACGGATCACGTGGATTACGGCGTCAAGCTGGATCGGGAGGGAAAAAGCGCAAAAGAGCTGGAAGGAAACGTTTTGAATGTGGATTATCCGGATTATTTTCGAGAGATTGACAGACTCAGGCAAAAATACGGGGATCGGATCACGATCAAACAGGGAATGGAATTTGGTATTCAGACCCATACAATTCCTGCTTTTGAAAAGCTTTTTTCTGTCTATGATTTTGATTTTATCATTTTATCCTGTCATCAGGTTGGCGATAAGGAGTTCTGGAATCAGAACTTTCAGAGGGAGCACACGCAGCAGGAATATAACGAATTGTATTACGACGAAATTTGGAAGGTCATTCAAAAATATAAAAATTATAGCGTGCTCGGACATCTGGATTTGATTAAGCGTTATGACCGGCAGGGAAATTATCCATATGAAAAGGTCAAACCGATCATTACGGAAATTCTAAAACAGGTGATTGCGGACGGAAAGGGACTGGAAGTAAATACCTCCTGTTTTCGTTACGGATTATCCGATCTGACGCCTTCCGCAGAAATACTAACGCTTTACAGAGAGCTGGGAGGAAAGATCCTGACCATCGGATCGGACAGTCATGCGCCAAAGCATCTCGGGGCACACATTCCGGAGGTATTGGTGGAACTGAAGCAGCTTGGATTTGATTCCATCTGTACCTATCGGCGGATGGAGCCAATTTTTCATAAAATGACATGATTCGAGGGTCAAAAGGTTCACATCGTGAAACGATGTGAACACATTGCACAAGAAATCGCTTTGGAAAGCGAACTTTCCAAAATGGTTTTTGTGCAAAAAGTCTATGCCGACCTAGTCGGCATGACCTTTTGCCCCTCAAATCATAACAGAAAAAAAGAAAGGAAAAGGTAAAATTATGACAAACAAAGAAAGAAGAGACAGGGAACTATTGTATATTTCGGATGATGAGGTGTTTGAGGAGCAAAAGAGAGCCAGAAGATTGACACAGGAACTCAATACGGTAGATCGATCTGATTTTGAGCGGATTGGTCAGCTTGTGAAGGAGCTTTTGGGGAAATCGGAGGGGGCGTTTATCAATCCGCCGTTTTACTGTGATTACGGCACGCATATTGAGGTTGGAAAAAACTTTTTTGCAAATTATAACTGCACGATCCTGGATGTGTCGAAGGTAAAGTTCGGGGATAACTGTCTGTTAGCTCCGAATGTGGCAATTTATACCGCGGGCCATCCGGTGCACCCGGACATCCGCAATACGGGATATGAATACGGCATTGAGGTAACGATCGGCGACAATGTCTGGATTGGAGGCAATACGGTCATCTGTCCGGGGGTACACATCGGCAGTAATAGCGTAATCGGTGCGGGAAGTGTCGTGACAAAGGATATTCCGGACCGGGTCATTGCAGCTGGGAATCCATGCCGGGTGATTCGCGAGATTACGGATGAGGATCAGAACTATTATTTTCGTGATCGCCGGATTGATGAAGAAACCTGGGGGATGATACAGAAAATACTTAACCGGAGCGGCAATTGACGGTTCATAGACATTTTTCATTGATACTCATTTTATGTACATCATTATTCGAAATATCATCCGAAACAAAAAGCAAAGTCTGATTACAATGCTGATATGCGTCTTATTCGTGGAGCTTGTCACGATTTATCTTGGTAACATGCAGAGTAATCGAAATCAACTGAATCATTTATCCGAAACAATTCCGGTGCAGTGTCAGATTACGAATCTGAATGGAACGAAAAGCACAGGCATTTGGATTGACGAGACATTATCGGGGAAACTGATCGTCTCCGGACAGATCAAAGATGCCGCATATGGGATTCAGATGCTGGCTGGCATTGGCGACTTTCCGGCGGAGGATTGGGGGCAGAACGCGACGCTGTCTGTAGAGGGAATCAATTGTATGGAGGCAGTGCCGGGACTTACGCCGGAAAACCTAAGCCTTGATGTCACGAAAGAGGATCTTTTTGGGACAGCCGATTCCGGGTGTATTGTCAGTGATGCTTTGATGGAGCAGAATCGATGGGAAATCGGGGAGGAAATTCCCGTAAATTTATATTATTACGAGTATGATGACGAGAAAGGCATTCATTGCTGCCCATTGGAAACTTTGAAGATCACAATTGTCGGGAAAATTGGCGCGACTGGCGCATGAGGAAGGGAAGGCGGTCATTGTGGTCACTCATAATGAAGCTGTTGCACATGCGTCTGACATGGTTTTTCGAATGCGGGACGGAAAAATGTCGGATTCGACAGGGAGAATCAAATGATCATTAGAAACAGTATCAGGCAGATGCTTCGCACACCTGTCATAACGGTTGCTTTTTTACTTGTGATTATGAGCTCCGGGATGTTACTTACCATGGGAGCCAATTTGTGGCTGAAAAGCCGACAAAATCTGAAAGCATATGAAGAAAACTTTCTCACAATCGGAACTGTGGAACAAAAGCCGGATTCTATGAGGATGGAAAAGGTATGGAATGCGGAAAGAAAGGATTATGAGATCGAGCAAAGCCCGCAATATTCTGTTATCTATCCGGTTTCCATACTGCAGTTTGAGGGTGCAAATTATATCAATCAGCCGGAGAAAAGAAGCTACTATGCTTCCTATGCACCGGAATACCGGCTTATAAGCGATGACAATTTAGATATCTGGGTGCTCATCGTAGAATTTTCTCCGGTGGAGGATTGCATTCCGGATGAGTCGATCAAAATCCACGTGAATCAGGTTTTGAATGGAGATGAGAATCTGGAGGGGGCAGAGCTCTGGTTTTGCGATCATACCAATGAAAATCCATCCATGCTGTTTCATGATAAAAATTATGTTGCACATATCGCGCTTTGCGGATACGCGCATGGCAGTCACATGGAGGAGGGATTATGGGATGCAGAGTATGCGCCGATTCCCCTTGTCACCTCGCAGTATGATGAAAATGGAAATTTGCTGGAGGATAGTATTGAGGAACCGCAGGCATACTATGAGGTGGTTTCCGATTTTTATCTTACCAGGGAGGGAAAACGGTATTTCAACTATGCCAGGGCATTGTCGTTGCCGGACAGGACATTTCCGGTAACAGGAACGGGGGCAACGATGCTTCTCATGCCGTTTTATCAGGGAGATGCCTATATCTGCGAAGGAAGGGATATTTCAGAGGAAGAATATGAGACAGGGGAAACGGTCTGTCTCGTCTCGCGGGAGTTTGCAAAAAATAATAAATTATCGACAGGAGATGCGGTTCATACCAGCTTGTACTATACAAATTCCAGGAATACGGCAAGCAGGAATTTTTCGCTTAACGGAAATCAGGGATTTGACTTTAATATTTTAGATGCAAACGGAGAGATCCCGGAAGTCTTTGAGGAGAACACATACAAAATTGTAGGGATCTACGATGTGGCAGCGGGAGCGGATCCGGGCAATTATCAAATGGCAGGAGATGAGATGGTTGTACCGATGAACTCGATCCGGAATCGTGACAGCAAGAACATCTTAGCTTATGGTCCGATGACGGGCAGTACCACTTCCTTTCAAATTCCGAACGGGAGTATTGAAGCATATATGGAAGAATGGGAGAAAAAGGGTATCGTTGATTTGGAAATCACGTTTTATGATAAGGGGTATCGTGAATTAAAAAGCGACATGGATAACATGAAATCTATGTCCCTTCTCCTTGGCGGAGTCGGAATAAGTATGAGCATTTCTCTGCTGGCTTTTTATACGCATCTGTTTCTCTCGCGTCAGAAGCAAAGAATCGCGATTGAGCGTTGTATGGGTGTCTCAAAGAAAAACTGCAAAAAATCCCTGATGGCAGGAATGCTCATCATTTTAATGCTTGGCAGTTTTTTGGGATGTGGTGCGGGTGCGATACTTGCCGGGAGCATTTCACAAAAGGATTTTCATCAGGCGGACTATGACAGAACCTATAGCAATATTCGAGCCTCGGATGAAAAAATGGAATTGGAGGAGAGGGACGATACTGTCATAAATTTTGCTGTTTTTGGAGTTTGTTCTGTTTTTTTTGTTTTTACAGGAACCGGTATGATGCTGTATCATACAAAGAAAATTTTTTGTTTGGAGCCCATGGTTTTCCTAACTGATTCGAAAAAAACGGATT
Source organism: Lachnospiraceae bacterium (assembly GCA_017484135.1). Taxonomy (GTDB): domain Bacteria; phylum Bacillota; class Clostridia; order Lachnospirales; family Lachnospiraceae; genus Roseburia_C. Next base: position 4,214 of record JAFUTQ010000103.1, on the reverse strand, counting down.
TTATGTTATAATTATTGAAGCAAAACAGACAAAGAGGAGGGGAGCCAATGATGGATTTGATTGCGGTCGGATTGGGAGGTTTTATCGGGGCGGTGCTCAGATATTTGATTGGACTGATTCCGATGAACGAGACCACTACATTTCCGATAAAGACCTTTGTGATCAATATTCTTGGTTGTGTTGCCATCGGATGTATTGCGGCGGTGGCGACGAAGAATACAGAACTGAATCCGAGAATGATTTTGTTTCTGAAGGTTGGAATCTGCGGAGGTTTTACGACGTTTTCCACCTTTGCACTTGAGACGACGGATCTGATTCAAAACGGGCATACGGGAATCGCTTTTTTGTATGCGGTGTTGAGTCTGATGATCGGATGCGCAGTGATCTTTGGAGCGGAACTGGTAATAAATCGATAACGGGTTTTTTGAATCAGGCGGGCACTTGGCAGATATACTGTCAAGTGTCATTCTTTTTATATGTAGGGGCGCCGTTAATATTCTCAGTCCCTCCACCGGCATTCGCAAAACTCGTGCCTTCGGCACTTGTCTGCCCGCATGCGCGTGCAGGTTTTGCTCATTCGGTGGAGGTTCCTGCTTCGCAGGTACGATATAGAATTATGCTCTGTTTCTTAGTGAATAGTAACGGTGTGCCGCACATTTTGCCCTGCTCATCCGTTATACATAATAGAAGGAGGTATCAGGCGGATCCATGGATATAGAAGAACAGTACGACAAGATCTACCGCTTCTGCTACTACAAAGTTCATAACAGACAGATTGCCGAGGACTTGACACAAGAGACCTTCCTGCGCTTTTTGAAAAGCGGATACACGGAGCAGGGGAAAGGCATTCGGTACCTGTACACCATTGCCCGGAATCTGTGCGTAGAAGAAGGCAGAAAGCAAAAATGGAAAGAGGTGCCGGAGGAGGATATTTCGGACGGCGGTGCATTTTCGGACGATCTGATAGAAAAGATTTACATGAGGCAGGCGCTGATGAAATTATCAGAAAAAGACAGGGAGCTTTTGATCCTGCGGTATGTAAATGAGGAATCTGTATCCGCAATCTGTGAAGTGGCGGGGATTTCCAGATTTGCTTTGTATCGCAGGCTAAAGTGTATACAAAAGGAAATGAAGGAATTATTGGAAGGAGGGAGTTCGGATGGAGAAAAGGTTCAAAAATCGGATCAGGCAGGCGGCAGATGATCCAGACCCGACAGCGAAGGATGCGTTTATCAGAACGTATCGCAGGCTCGGGAGCTGCCGGGAAATGAGAAGCTGGGATATTTTGAAATCACAAGCTGGCTATATCCGAAAATCGGTATGGATGATTTCCCTGTTTGCGTTACTGCTCGCAGTGGTGGAACTGCATGCGGGCAGCAGGCACATGATCATGATGGTATCCGCATGGATGCCCTTTGTTTCAGGCATTGCCGTCATAGAGACATTCCGGTCGGAGCTGCATTCGATGACGGAGCTGGAAAGCGCGACAAAGCTGTCGATCAGGGGGATTCTTTTTGCAAGAATTATCTGTATTGGAACGGTGCATGTCATTCTCATCCTGCTTCTTACAGTACTTATGGCAAGAAGCAGTGGACATGGATATTGGATGACAGGCGCGATGATTACCATACCGTATCTGCTGTCCTCGGTGGTAAGCATGGAGGCAGAGCGGACGGCCTTTGGCAGAAGGAATGTATTTGTGTGTATCATCATCTCTGTTTTCACCGCCTTTCTGGTGATTATGCTGCAAGGCCGGGAGCTGTATTTTGCAGAAGGATATCGGGAGATCTGGTATCTCGCCGCCATGCTCCTTCTTGCAGCAGAATGCCATGAAGTAAAGAAAACATTCAGGAGTGTACAAATATATGGCAGGTGATGCGAAGCAGCGCGTGCCGAAACATATTGTAGGAGGAATAAGTATGGAACTGAAGGTGGATCGTTTGACAAAACAATACAAAAATAAAATTGCCGTAGACAGAATTTCTTTTCAGCTTGAAAAAGGCGTGACGGGACTTCTCGGTGCGAACGGAGCGGGAAAGACGACGCTGATGCGGATGATCTGCGGAATTCTCGCACCCACAAGCGGGGATATCACTTATGACGAAATCCCGGTGTCAGAGGAGCGATACCGGGATATCCTTGGCTACCTCCCACAGGACTTCGGCTATTACCCGGAATTTTCCGGGCGGGATTTTCTGATGTATTTTGCCGCCTTAAAGGGGCTGAGCAAAAGGGCGGCAAAGACACGGACAGAGGAGCTGCTGAAGCTTGTGGGCTTGTCAGAGGTGGCTGCAAAAAAAGTCAGAACCTATTCCGGCGGCATGAAACAGAGGCTTGGAATCGCGCAGGCCCTCATCAACCGGCCGGAGGTACTGATTCTTGACGAGCCCACGGCAGGACTTGATCCAAAAGAACGGGTGCGATTTCGGAAGCTGATGGAAGAGATCGGAAAGAATAACATTGTGCTGCTTTCCACGCATATTGTTTCAGATATCGAGCATATCGCAGACAAGGTGCTGCTGATGAAGAGTGGTCAGGTAATCTGGCAGGGGAAATGGAGCGAATCGGATGGCAGTCTGGAGGATTTTTACCTAAAAGAATTTGGGGAGGGCGGAGAGGAGATGACGAAAGATGCATAATTTTGGATTGATTTACCAATATGAGATAAAAAAGATCATCGGCAGGAAACGCACCGTAATTGCGTTTGTTATGGTTTTGATTGCCACGCTGCTGCTGAATCTTTCTTCGATTCCTCAGTTTTCCGTGGGCAGCGATGGGGCAAATATGAAAGTAACAAATAAATATGGCAGACAGCGGACGGATTGGGCTGCTCTTTTCAGTGGAATCGATATTCGATGGGTGGATGAAGAGGGAGAGGTGATCCATGAGAAAGTGAACCCCCTAAAGTATATATGGCTGCAACGGCAGTTTGCTATGCAATGGTCCGGCAAGCCGCTGAACGACGAAACGATACAGGAAATGAGAGATTTCCTGAACGAATATGACTATAGAGATGAAAATGAGGAATTGATGGGATGGACCTATCAGAACTATTACTGGGTTTTTCGCTCCATTATCCAGCTTGGAATGAATCCATACAGTGAGTCTATATCGGAGCAATTGATCGTAGATGGGATCGAACAACAACGGACATTCATTCACGAGGCGGAGCAATTATCGGAGGAGGAAATGAACTTCTGGGGAAATCACGGCAGGCTGAGTTTCCCCTTGCCATTCGCTTATACGCCCGCATACAGGCAATTACTTAGGAATGCCCATTGGATCCACATCATGCTGATATTTTTTGTGATTTTTGCACTCTGTGAGAGCTTTTCGCTGGAGAGAAGAAGGCGTACCCGCGGAGTCGTGCAGGCCACAAAGAAAGGGGCAGACAAAGCGGTGCTTGCCCGTATCCTTGCCGGAGAAACCGTGGTGGTGGGAGCTGCTTTTGTGCTTTTCGTTTTGTCAGCGCTGATTCAATTCGGATTATTTGGGATGGATGGCTGGAACGTACCCATTCAGCAGATCGGAGGATTTCAGTGGAGCAGACTGATGATTTCGGCAGGGAACGCCACATTGCTCATGTTTGGTACAAGCACCTTGATTGCTGTTCTGGTAGGCGCGCTGACAATGTTGCTCTCGGAATTTTCGCAGAACGCCATCACAGCCGTTTCCGTACAAAGTGCATTTCTTCTGTTTACGTTATTGTTTGATTATTCGATTTTTCATGAGAACAGGATGCTTTCGCAGATTTGGCAGTATTTTCCTATGCAGCGGATTAGCGAAGAGCTGCTGTATGATGAGAGGCTGGTGTCGGTTTCGGGGCACCTGGTAGCCGCAATTCCATTTAGTACAGCAATTTATCTCGCATTGGTCGCATTGTTCTTATTGGCTTGCGCAGGTCACACAATTTGGAATCAAAGGGACCGCCTGTGAGAGACAGATAAGGCAACAGATTGAGAATGCCTGTCACTTGTCCGGCTCTTTTTTATGCGCAGGGGCGCATACTGTAATTGAGTTTGTTATGGTTTTGATTGCCACGTTGCTTAGGAAAATCAAAGATAGGTAATTGCGAAACAAGTTCGCAATTCTGATTCCAATAAGGTGGAAATCCTGTCATACAGGATTTCCTGGATGAGAATACAGGCTGTGTTCTGCATGGATTAGAACCGGAGGAAAAATGGGCGCACTGATACAAGGTATCTATAGGATTC
>JAFUTQ010000016.1 GCA_017484135.1 Lachnospiraceae bacterium | reverse complement strand
TGGGTACTTCTCCGAATTACTTATGATTTCCATATTTGTGCGTCCCTGCGCAATCGAGTAGGGGAGAATTGCTCCCCTACTCGCCGCGCGGGCTGCATTCGGCATCAGCCGAATATCTTCCTTGTGCAGCCCTGCGCATAAAAATCATCATCTCAACCTAACAGATGATGATCTTATGGAACGGAGAGGGTGGGATTCGAACCCACGTGCCCTTGCGGACAAACGGTTTTCAAGACCGCCTCGTTATGACCACTTCGATACCTCTCCATATGAAATTTCGCGTTTGAATCAACGCACTCGAAAATTATATCATCAATACCAATGCCTGTCAACCATTTTTTTCTGTTGCAAAGATTTCCCCGATCAGCAGATCCTCCGGCGTTGTAAGTTTGATATTCCGGTAATCTCCCATAATTACATGCACCTTGTATCCGCCATACCGCTCGACCACCATGGCATCATCCGTAATATCTGCATCCTCCTGTTTCATCATCACTTCATAGGCATTCTTCAGAAGCGTTGTCTCAAAGGTTTGCGGAGTCTGCACCGACCAAAGCCGATCGCGCCGCGGCGTATCCGTCACACAATTTGTTTCGTCTGTCATTTTTATAGTATCCTTGACCGGTACGGCTGCAATATTCGCCCTGCTGCGCGGGACATCCTCCATCGCCCTGCAAATGATGTCCTGCGTCACGAACGGACGGGCACCGTCATGAATCATGACATACTCTGCATTCGCACACGCCATTAACCCTTGATATACCGAATGATACCGTTCCGCGCCACCCTCGACGATATGCGTGACCTTTGTGAACTGGTATTTCTCAATCAGTTCCCTCCGGCAATACTCCTGTTCTCCTACCCCCGTTACCAGCACAATTTCGTCAACCGGACTGTCGGAAAACGCCTTCAGAGAATAGTAAATGACCGGTTTCCCTGCCAGATTCATATATTGCTTATGGACATCACTGTTCATGCGGCTTCCCTTTCCGGCCGCAAGCACAATTGCCGCAAAACTGCTCATCTTATCTTTCCCCCAGCTTCAGATTCGGAACGGCATTCAGATCCCAGCCGCTTCTCGCACCTGCCCGGTACTCATAATATGCCGCCGCTCCAATCATCGCAGCATTGTCCGTGCACAGCACCGGAGAAGGGTGATAGAACGAAATCCCCCGTTCCCTGCACGCATCCGCCATGGCCTCCCGCAGCGCACCATTCGATGCCACGCCTCCGGCAATGGCAAATTTTTTCACCTGATACTGTTCTGCAGCCAGCATCGCATTCCCTACCAGCACATCAATCACTGCCCTCTGAAAAGACGCAGCCACATCCTCCTGCACCACCTCTACATGCTTCATCTTACATGCATTGAGATAATTCAAAACCGCGGACTTCAAACCGCTGAAGCTGAAATCATAGGCATCCTCTGTCACCCTCGGCCGCGGAAATTCCACCGCATGCGGATTTCCCTTCGCGGACACCTTTTCGATTTTGGGTCCTCCCGGATAGCCCAGACCAATCGCACGCGCCACCTTGTCAAAAGCCTCTCCCGCCGCATCATCTCTGGTTCTTCCCAAAACCTCATAGACTCCGTAATCTGCCACATTTACCAGATGGGTATGTCCACCGGATACAACCAGACAGAGAAACGGAGGCTCCAGCTCCTTATTTTCGATGTAATTTGCGCTGATGTGCCCTTCAATATGATGCACCCCAATCAGCGGCAGCTTTCTGGCATAACTGATCGCCTTTGCCTCTGCCACTCCCACAAGCAGCGCACCCACCAGTCCCGGTCCATATGTAACCGCAATTGCGTCCAGCTCGTCCCAATCCGCCTCTGCCTGCTGCATGGCCTCCAGAATCACCTGATTGATCCGTTCAATATGCTTTCTGGAAGCAATTTCCGGAACCACACCGCCATACAGCGTATGCAGATCGATCTGTGAGGAAATAACATTCGAACGCACATCTCTGCCGTTTACCACCACCGCAGCTGCCGTCTCATCACAGGAGGTTTCTATTGCCAGAATCACAATATCCTCATTCCTCCTGAGCATACGAATTGTTTCCTCCCATCAACGCAAAACCGTAGATTTTCCATTTCCCGTCCGAGTCCTTCCGCAAAACATACTGCTGATTCGTGCGGTAAAATGACTTGTCGGACTGCAGGAAATAAGACGCAGTCACATAGGCGCACTCACGCCCCCCCACCTTTTTGAGTTCCACGTCACTGCTGTCGCACACAGACATCGTGGCAATTACCCGTTTCTGCGCGTGATAAGCTTCCGCATCCGCCCACAGCGTTTCCCGATACTGATCCAGCGGGTTTGCCTCCTGCAGATCCGTATCCATGACTGTCCATATCTGCTCTGCCAGCTTGTCAAATTCCTCTTCGGTGTATTCATCATTATATACGCAGCCAAGAACCCGATTATAAAACTTGATGACCTCCCGGGGAGTCGCCGGATAGGAAGTATCCAGATTTTTCGTGGTAACCTTTGTAATTTCTGTAATCTCTACTTTTTCCTCTGCACCCGGCTGTGTCCGATGTGAGAGAAAATAATAAAAACCAACCAAGAGAGCCACACAGGCAACTCCTGCAATTGCAACTCTTACCTGTTTCATAAGCATTCCTCCTTTTTAATATATTTCAGAACGCGCTACTTTGCGTGATTTGAATTCATTTTTTCATCCTCTAATGTACCGGCACGCGCCGCTCCGCGTCACCTGCCATGTCGTCGGAAGCCATTCAAAAATGAGCTTCCTCCTCAAAATCTAATTCGACAGTTTTTCCGTCTTTCCCAAGATGTGCCTGCGAAAAAATTTTGCGGACTTCGTCCATATAGTTTTCTCCATGAATCAGAGACGGGCTGAAATGTGTCAGCCACAATTCCCTGACATCCGCTTCTCTTGCAAGCTGTGCCGCCTCATAGAAGGTCATATGCTTATATTGCTTTGCTTTTTTGAGCTTATCCTTCTCGGCATACATTCCCTCGCAGATAAATAAGTCCGAATTTTCAGCATTTCTCCGAATACTTTCGGTCGGTCTGGTGTCCGTTGTGTACGTCAGCTTAATTCCCTTTCGGGGCGGCCCCATAACCAGATCCGGAGTAAAATGCCCCTCCTCGCAGTCCACCGTCTGTCCCTTCTGTAAAAGACTCCAATACCTTTGCGGAATCCCGTGTTCCTTTGCCCGTTCCAATTGAAATCTCCCGGCTCTGGGGATCTCTATGGTATATCCATAGCAGACGATGTTATGATTGACCCGAAACGCTTTGATATGATAGCCGCAAAGCTCTATCTGTTCCTCTGCATCGTACAGCTCGATAAATTTCAACGGAAACGGAAGCTCCGGTGCAATGACACGCAGTGAAGTAACTACCCGTTCCAAGCCCTTCGGCCCCACCAGCGTCAGCGGCTCTGTGCGCTCCGCATTCCCCATTGCAAGCAGAATGCCCGGCAGCCCGCTGATATGATCCGCATGAAAATGCGTAAAGCAAATCACGTCAATCGGTTTGTAATTCCAGCCTTTTTCCTTAATCGCAATCTGCGTTCCCTCCCCGCAATCGATCAGCAGATTACTACCGTTGTACCTTGTCATCAGGGAGGTCAGCCATCGGCTGGGCAGTGGCATCATTCCCCCGGTGCCTAACAAACAGACATCTAACATTGTTTCCCTCTGTCCTCAGTTTCTTTCTTCTACATTTCCATCAAACCAGCTCCGTGACCTGCTGTCTGTCCACCGGCTGTGTAAACTGTTCCAGCCATTGGTCATAGCAAGTTTCACAGACACGAATCCTGTCATGTGATCCATCCTTATTAGAGAAATATCCCCATTCCTTTTCGATCACCAGATAATCCTCCTGTGTTTCGTCCAACACTTTCCCGCACACATTGCATACCTTCCCGTTCTTCATCCTGCGCACCTGTCCTTTTCTTTTTCATCTGCGTGTTTTTCCGCTCGCATTCATTCTCATTATAGGATATCCGAAATCTGCCTGCCTAGTGGAAATTGCTGGTGCGCCCACGCATCAGCAGGGCATCCTCCACCGGCTGTCTGTAAAACCGCTTCCGGACTCCGCACGGTTCAAATCCCATGGATTCATACAAACGGATTGCCGCTTGGTTGGATTGCCGGACTTCCAGTATCATATGCGCTGCACCCCGGTCTCCGGCGCTTGTCAGAAGCTTTTCAAGCAACGTCCTTGCAATTCCCTTCCGGCGGTGTTCCGGATGTACCGCCACATTGGTAACCTCTCCCTCATCCGCAGCCAGATAGATTCCACAGTATCCAAGAACCTTTTTTCCCTCTCTGGCTACCAGAAAAATCACGCCTTCCATTGTCAGGGTGTCTGCAAATGCCTGAGCACTCCATGGTGTGGAAAACACGCTTTTCTCTATTTCCGCCACCTGCTCCACATCCTGCAGCGTCATAGTATCAATTACCATCTTTCAGCCGCTCCATTCGTTCCCGCTCCGCCTGCGAAAGCCTCAGATAATCCGGCCTGTGATCTGCCGCCGATTCCGTCAGCCCTTGGACAAAATACTGTTCTCCCAGCGCGGCAACAGCCGCTGCGCGCTGCCTGTTGGCATGAGGCGGAGCGAACTGATGCGATACCTTACAATTCGCTTCGATATAGGAGCGAAAAACCGCTACCCCGTCTCCCAAAAAGACCACCGGCTCTTTTTTTTCATTGATCGCACTTACAATATCATCAATGGACACTGCGCACTGCTTTCTGAGTATATGCATCTTCCCTTCCCCGTCAAAACGGTACAGCCCGGTATAGGTCTGATTCCGTCTGGCATCCATCAACGGACAAATGATATCCCGGTGTCCATAAAGATTGTAAGCCAGTGCATCTACCGTAGGAATATGGATCAGCGGTTTGTCCAGTGCCAGACCTAATCCCTTAGCCGTTGCCGAACCAATGCGCAGCCCGGTAAAGGAACCGGGTCCGCCTGACACCGCAATTGCATCCAGTGTGTCCAGATCTAGCTCCAGCATCCGTGCCAATGCATCCAGCATCGGCAGTAATGTCTGGGAATGCGTTTTTTTATAATTTATGGTATATTCTCCGCGAAGCTCCTCATCCTCCACAACCGCCACGCTGGCCACCTGCCCGGAGCTGTCCAGCCCTAAAAGCTTCATCTTTCCACCTCTTCCACCGTAATCCGGCGGAAATCAAATCCCTGCTCAGGATCCTTCTCAATTGTGATCTGCCGAAAGCGCTGCGGGAGAATGTCTTCGATCAGATTTGCCCACTCAATCATGGCAACACCCTCTCCGTAAAAGTAGTCCTCATAACCGATCTCCTCCATTTCCTCTATATGACCGATCCGATACACATCGAAATGGTAAAACGGCACGCGCCCCTCCTCATACACTTGTACGATCGTAAAGGTCGGACTGCAAATCGGTTCCTGTATGCCTAAGCCCTTTGCAAAGCCCTGTGTAAAAACCGTTTTTCCCACACCAAGCTCTCCAATGAGCGTGTACAGCTCTCCCGCTGCCGCAGTCTGCCCGAGACGCTCTCCAAGCTTTTCGGTCTGTTCTGCATTCCATGTCTCATAAATCATACTTTATTTTTCCAAATCTTACAAATCTATTTTTTCATTCTAAAACGATGTTTCTCTATATTCTGCTCTGCGAGCTGCCGGAGCGCTTCGTATTGTTCACCCACCGCTTCTCTGGTAATGATATACGCATGAATTCTGCTGCTGTAAATCAAAATCTGATGCCTGTTTGATACCATTTTATAAATCTGTTTCCACGGAAGAAGTGAACTCTCCTCTCCCACCGACACCCGGATGCCCTCCGCGTCCACATGATAACGGATTCCGTCCCTGAGCCCGTTTGGTGCCTTGATCTGAGCCGCTGATTTCCATATCATCGTAACCGGATAGTAAATCAGAAATGCCACTCCGAACAGTATGTACAAAACCGTATAGCCGGTTCCGACTCTTCCATAGCTGTAGACCGTGTACACAAATGCAAAAATCGCCACAAGTATCGAGGTAAGCCCATGAATGCCTGTATAGATATGATACATATGAAACCGATACATGTCCTTTTGGTTCAGCTTTACTTCAAATTCGACCGGCACGTTTTTTCCTCCTTCTCGTCCGTCATCCGCCTGTCTTTTTATAATCCTTTCATGGTCAACTGAATTCTCTGTTTCTTCAGATCCACGCTCATGATTTTCACATCCACAACATCTCCCACACTGACAACCTCCAGCGGATGTTTAATGTATTTCTCGCTCATCTGGGAAATATGCACCAGTCCGTCCTGATGAACCCCAATATCCACAAACGCTCCGAAATCAATGACATTTCGCACCGTTCCCTTCAAAACCATACCCTCTGTCAAATCCTCCATCGCAAGCACGTCGCTTCTCAAGATCGGCTTTGGCATATCATCTCTGGGATCTCTGGCCGGTTTTTCCAGTTCCTTTACAATATCCCGCAGAGTAATCTCACCGATTTCCACCTCTGCCGCAAGCTTTTTATAATCCTTAATCTTTTTGGAAATTCCTTCCACATTGCGGCTTTCCACATCCTCCATGGTGTAGCCAAGCTTTTCCAAAACCAGCCTAGTCGCCTCGTAGCTTTCGGGATGCACGCCAGTAGAGTCCAGCGGATTTTTCCCGCCGTTGATGCGCATGAAACCTGCGCATTGTTCGTATGCCTTAGGTCCCAGCTTTGCCACCTTCAGCAGCTGGCTGCGGGAAGAAAAACGACCGTTTTCCTCCCGGTAGGCTACAATATTTTTTGCAATCGTTTTACTGATTCCCGAAATATATTCCAGCAGGGATGCGGAGGCAGTATTCAAATCTACCCCTACCTTATTCACGCAATCCTCTACCACGCCGCCCAGTGCCTCACTGAGCTTTTTCTGATTCATATCATGCTGGTACTGTCCCACTCCGATGGACTTCGGATCGATCTTTACCAGTTCCGCTAACGGATCCTGCAGGCGCCGCGCCATGGAAGCTGCGCTGCGCTGTCCCACGTCAAAATTGGGAAACTCTTCTGTTGCCAGCTTGCTGGCCGAATAAACAGAGGCACCTGCTTCATTTACGATAATATATTGCACCTTTACCGGAATCTCTTTTAAGAGCTCTACAATAATCTGCTCGGATTCCCTGGAGGCTGTTCCGTTGCCCAGAGAAATCAGGGTGACCTGATATTTTGAGATCAGTTTTTTCAGCACTGCCTTGGCCTGCTCTACCTTATTCTGGGGCGCAGTCGGATAGATCACCTCTGTGTCCAGCACCTTTCCGGTAGCGTCCACCACAGCGAGCTTACATCCGGTACGGAACGCCGGATCCCAGCCGAGCACCACCTGTCCCGCAATGGGCGGCTGCATCAGAAGCTGCTCTAAGTTTTTCCCGAACACCCGGATCGCGCCGTCCTCCGCCGTTTCTGTGAGACTGTTTCTGATCTCACGTTCAATGGCGGGTGCTACCAGACGATGATAGCTGTCCTCCACCACCTCTTTCAGAACGGGAGTTGTATACGGATTTTCTCTGGTGATGACCTGCTTTTCCATGTAGCGGAGAATCTGCTCCTCCGGCGCTTCTATTTTCACCGTAAGAATTTTCTCCGCCTCTCCGCGGTTTAATGCGAGGGTGCGATGCCCCGCCATCTTTGCAAGCGGCTCATCAAAATCGTAATACATCTCGTATACAGATTCCTTCTCCGGATCCTTCGCCGTGGATGTAATGTGTCCCTGCTTCATGGTCAGATCGCGAATGTGAATGCGGTAATCTGCCTCATCTGAAATATACTCTGCAAGGATATCCTTTGCTCCCGCAATGGCCTCCTCCGCCGTGTGTACCTCTTTTTCCGCGTCAATGTATTTCTCTGCCTCTTTTTCCAAGGGTTCCTTTATCATCTGCAGCGTAATTACATTTGCCAGCGGCTCCAGCCCCTTCTCCTTTGCGATGGTTGCTCTTGTGCGCCGCTTCGGACGATACGGGCGGTACAGATCCTCCACTACTACCAGTGTCTCCGCCGCTTCAATCGCAGCCCGCAGCTCTTCGGTCAGCTTTCCCTGCTCTTCAATGGCAGCCAGCGCCTGCTCCTTTTTCTCCTGAAGGTTCCGCAGATAATTCAGTCTGTCAAAAAGATTTCGCAGCACCTCATCATCCAGCGAGCCCGTTACCTCCTTTCGGTAGCGGGCGATAAACGGAATCGTATTCCCTTCATCGATCAGCTTTACCGCTGCCTCCGCCTGTGCCTTCCGGATTCCAAGTTCCTCCGCCAATTTTCCTGTAATATCCATTGCTGCCTTTCCTTTCCCTTTTTATCCTATGTAATTAATTTTGGATCCCTTAAGATCCTCTGCATCCGAAATCTTCTTCGCCTGCTGATACGGATTTTCCTCGTTCGGATACTTGATCGCGGTCTGTGTCACACCGCCGGATACATACACACGTCCGCACTCCGGACAGATATCCGTATGAATGCTGACACTGGCAGATACCACCTGTCCGCCACCCTGTGCCGCCTTGACGTACGCATTGGAAACATGTTCGGCCTCATGTGCCTTGACTCTCGCTCCTGCCGCCTCCGGCGAAATATGCTGCGCCGACTTGAACGAAACATTTTCATCCGAGCCATCCTGATATTTGCGCTCCTTACAGGTCTGGCACTCCTCCGGCGAAGATACATATCCCGCTTTTACCTGTTCATCCTCATCGATCGGAATCCCATGCCCAATTCCCTGTGTTTCCGGATAAGGTGTGTTTTGGACTCCTCTCGCATAATTCGCATCATAATACCCTGATATCATACCCGTCTGCATACTACACCTCCTAACATATCCCTTTCGAGTCATTGGTCATATATATCTATATTATACACGGATATTTTCCCAAACACAATAGTTTTGACACATGAATCACGTTCTCGCCGCCGCAAGTGCATGGCTCGGTGCCCAAGAGTATCGTTTTGACTTTCGGATCTTAACAGTATATACTTACTATATTATATGTCAGATGCAGGAGAATACCGATGAAAAAAAATCAACACCCGGTCAGCGCTGCCATCGATCGCGGTTTTTATATTGCAGGATGGGCTCTGATCGCCGTCACAGGCATTTATTTTCTATTCAGCCATATTACCGGATTTCAGATTTCCCGGCATATGGCTCCCTGCGCTTTTCATCTGGTCACCGGATTGTACTGTCCGGGATGCGGCGGCACCCGGGCAACGATTTTCCTGATGCATGGACATCCCCTGCAGTCTTTGCTCTATCACCCCTTTGTGATGTACTGCACACTGCTGGGCGGTTACTTCATGCTGTCTCAGACAATTATGCGCATCTGCCGGAAGGATCTGCCCTTTGTCCTGCACTATCACGACTGGATGCTCTGGCTTTCTCTGGTCGTTGTCATTCTAAATTTTATTATAAAAAATCTGGCTCTCATCGTGTGGCATACGGATCTGCTGCCGCTGGTTCCTTAACACGTCTCATCCTCTGTGTCTTTTGCCCAGCCGTACGCATACTTTACGGCCTTGAGCCAGCCCTTCATCTTTTTCTGCCGCTCTTCCTCAGAAATCTCCGGGTGAAATACCCGCTCAATCATCTGATTTCTGCGAAGCTCTCCCTTGCCATCCCAGTAGCCCACCGCCAGTCCTGCCAGATAACCCGCACCCATCGCCGTTGTTTCCACACAGGCCGGACGGTTTACCGGGGCATTGATCATATCAGCCTGAAACTGCATCAGAAAATTGTTGGCGCACGCGCCTCCGTCTACATTCAGAGAAAGGATCTCGCAGTCCGCATCCGTCTCCATTGCCGAGATCACCTCCCTGACCTGATAGGCGATCGACTCCAGCGTGGCACGGATGATGTGATTCTTATTGGTTCCTCTGGTAATTCCCACAATGGTTCCCCTTGCATACTGATCCCAGTGCGGCGCACCAAGTCCCGTAAAGGCCGGCACGACATAGCAGCCGTGGGTGCCCTTTACCTTTGTGGCCATATATTCGGAATCGGCGGCAGAGTCAATCAGCTTCATTCCGTCGCGAAGCCACTGGATTGCCGCGCCCGCCACAAAAATCGAACCTTCCAGTGCATAATTGATCGTCCCATCCAATCCCCACGCGATCGTGGTCACCAGTCCATTCTTTGAAAATACTGGCGTTTCTCCCGTATTCATCAAAAGAAAACAGCCTGTACCGTAGGTATTCTTTGCTTCTCCTGCCGAAAAACAGGTTTGCCCGAAAAGCGCCGCCTGCTGATCTCCGGCTGCACCTGCAATGGGAATCGGCGCACCGAAAAAGGATGCATCCGTGTAACCGTAGACCTGACTGGAGAGCACTGCCTGCGGCAGCATACTCCGTGGGATATCCAGCTCCTGCAGGATTTCATCATCCCAATCCAGGGTATTGATGTTAAACAGCATGGTGCGGGATGCATTGGAGTAATCCGTCACATGCACCTGCCCCTTTGTCAGCTTCCAGATCAGCCATGTCTCCACGGTTCCGAACAGCAGCTTTCCTTCTGCCGCAAGTGCTCTTGCCCCCTCTACATGATCGAGAATCCACTTGAGCTTGGTCGCGGAAAAATAGGCATCGATGATCAGTCCGGTCTTTCTGCGGTAAGACTCTTCGAGCCCTTTTTTCTTCAACGCATCCGCGATATCCGAGGTTCTTCTGCACTGCCAGACGATTGCGTGGCAAATCGGCTCCCCCGTCTCTTTGTTCCACACGATGGTCGTCTCCCGCTGATTGGTAATCCCAATGGCGGCGATATCCTCTGCTGTGGCTCCGATCTTTGACATGGCCTCCACAGCCACCCCTAACTGTGTCGACCAGATTTCATTTGCGTCGTGCTCCACCCAGCCCGGATTCGGGAAAATCTGGCGAAATTCCTTCTGCGCCATGCTCTGAATCTTCCCGGAATGGTCGAACAGAATGCAGCGGTTGCTGGTGGTTCCGGCATCCAGTGCCATGATATATTTTGCCATAAAAATACCTCCTGTCTATCGCCTGTCTCTTACCTGTCTTAGTCAAAATCCTAGCATATCAGGTCATCTTTTTCCAGCAAAAGTTACTTTGAAGTGATTGACTACCGGACGCTGCCAGCACAATAATAAAAATATTTGACAACCAACCCGTATAATGATAAGATTTTATCAATAAGAAATCCCATGGGGGAGTAGCAAGCGTATATCGTAGCAAGTCAACATACTGATCTTAGGAATCGGCACGCGCCGCTTCGCGTCACCTGCCAAGTCGTCGGAAGCCATTATAAAATGAGCTTCGCTCATTGTACTTCCTCCTTATGATCTGGCTTGTTTTAAATTGCGAGACTCATGTATAGCAGAAACTATACGTGGAGTCTGTATTTTTTTATTCTTTTGATGAAAAACCAAGTATAGTTTCGGACTGTACTTGGTTTTTTTATGCGCAGGGGTGCGTAAAGAAATTTTCCGGCTCGCGCCGGACGCACCCCGCGCGGCGAGTAGGGGCACCCCCACTCGATTGCGCAGGGGTGCGCGAGAAATCATCAAACGTAATTCGGGAGGAAACAAAAGATGGAATGGAACTTATTATTTTTCTTTAACTCTGTATTGCTCGGTGTGGGACTGGCGATGGATGCTTTTTCCGTATCCCTCGCCAATGGATTAAATGAGCCCGCCATGAGAAAGAAAAAGATGTGCGAAATCGCGGGAGTGTTTGCGCTGTTTCAGGCAATCATGCCGATGACCGGATGGATCTGTGTGCATACGGTCATTCAGTATTTCAGCGCATTTCAGAAATTTATTCCCTGGATCGCATTATTGCTGCTCCTTTTTATCGGAGGCAAAATGCTGATCGAGGGAATCAAAAGCAAGCATGCGGAGATCGAAAAGCCGAAAATCGGAATCGCCGCGCTTTTGGTACAGGGTGTGGCAACCTCCATCGACGCCTTATCTGTCGGCTTTACGATCGCAGAATATGATTTTCCGATGGCTCTGGTGTGTGCATTGATCATTGCATTGGTAACCTTTGTCATCTGCATGTCCGGTCTGGAGATCGGAAAAAGGTTCGGAACCAGATTTTCCGGTAAGGCTGCGATCCTTGGGGGTGTGATCTTGATTGCGATCGGGTTTGAGATCTTTTTTACGTCGCTGTTATGATTTTTCCTCCGCATAAATCGGCTCAAAATCATCCGGTCCGTGTCCGCAGAGCGGGCACGAAAAATCTTCCGGGAGCTCGCTGCCTTCATATACATAGTTGCAGATCTTGCAGCGCCAGCCGACAATTTTTTTATCCGTTTTCTTTTCCTGCGGCTTTGGCTTTACCCGCGCCTGATAATCCGCATAGGCCAAGGGCGCGTGATCATTTAAGAGCTTCGCATCCACCACCTCTGCTATAAACAGCGTATGACTTCCCAAATCCTGCTGCTCCACTACTTTTCCGCTGATCACCGCGCACGCATGCCATCCCATATAGGGAATGCCCTGACTATCCAACGGCAGGGATAATCCGCTCATCTTGTCTACCTCTCTGCCGGACTGAAAGCCGAAATGCCTGATCGTCTCAAACGTGCATTGATCATCCAAAAGACTGATGGCAAACACACCGCTCTCCTTGATCAGATCACAGGTGTAGTTTGTGTTCAGCACCGAAATCGCAATCCGCATCGGATTGTTTGCCACCTGAATACAGGTGTTTGTGATACAGCCGTTGGTTTTCTCTCCTGCTTTTGTGGAAAGCATGAATACTCCGTACGTCAGATTGTAAATTGCCTGTTTGTCCATATATAATTCCTCCTACTCCTTATAATATTGTCTTTTTTACGTCAGCTTCTTCAAAAAGTTTCCGTCAATGCGCACGCCCTCTGTCTCAACGATAAACGCATTCGGGTCATAGCTGCGTATAATCGCGCGCAGTCGGTTGGCTTCATATTTGCTGATAAATACCAAAAAGATTTTAACCGCATCCCCGGAAAAGTTTCCGCTGGCATCCACCTCGGTCATTCCGCGGTTCAACCGCCCCATCACTTCCACTTCCATCTCTTTGGTATCCGAAAGCTTTGTGATGATCATGAACTGACTGTTGATATTCTGTGTGTGAATCCGGTCAGCCGCAATCGAATTAAAGACCGAGTAAATCAGCGAATAGATCACGGTTGGAATATCAAAAAGGAACAGCATGATCGTATACAGCACGATATTCACTGCCAGACTGGTCAGTCCTACGCTCCCCTTTCCCTTGAGTGAAACGATCAGCATTCCGATGATATTCATTCCGCCATCGCACGCGCCCACCCACAGGATAATCCCTATGCCGGCGCCGCAGATCAGCCCTGCGATCATCACATTGGCCAATGTGTCCTCAAGAATCGGCGCAGTCGGAATCGGAATCATGGTGAGCAGAACCGTGATCGCCGTCACCGCAAAGACCGTCTTGATAATAAACCTTCGCCGCATTTTCTTTAACGCGATAATGATCGCCGGGATATTCATCAGGTAATATAAAATACCGGACAAATGAACTCCTCCGAACGACAAGCCTGCTTTCAGCAAAAGATCCTCAAACAGCTGCGCAAATCCCATCATTCCGCCGGAATAAAGATTCATGGGTCTGAGAAAACAGTTCATACCCACCGAATAAATCACCGCGCCAAGCAAAATAACCGGGAGCTTTAAGCTTTCCTTTTTGGCCGCCTTCAGTCCCTGATCACTCTCGGCTATTTTTTCTTCTTCTTTTATGACCAGTTCCTCGATTGATGTATCATCACTCATAAGATCATCCCTTCGCAATCTCTGACCATACAATAACACAAAAACAGAATGAATAAAACCCCCGGAATGACCTATTCTATCTTCCTGTCATATTCTATCGAATGCGCAAGCTCTGTATAAGCATAGTCTGCCTACTGTTCATCCACATAGACCACAATATTATGATTGAAAATTCCGAGCACTTATCGTATGATATAATGAGCGCAAGTGAGAAGAACATGCTTGCATGTTCGGCGAACAGCGAATGTCGATCATGAATCGAAGATTCATGATAAGCCAGCCAAAAAGGAGTTGTTAAGCAATGAAAAAAGTAAAACTGTTTACACTGATTCTGCTATTGACTGCTTTCACAGCCGGATGTGCTGCCGAAAGTTCAGCCGACTCGGGAGGGATTCCCACCCAGGAGCAGCTGCAAAGCGCAACGAGCCAGCTGAGTACCGAACCGGAGGATATGGAATTTTCCTTAAACGGAGAGATCTTTCAATATCCCATAGACATTGATACCCTGCTGGACGCCGGATGGACCATAGATAAATCCATACTGTCTCAGATCAAGGTCATTCCCGGTCACACGACAACCACCAAAATTCCTTTGAAAAAGAAAAAAGACAGCGAGTATGCTGCCGGTGAATGCTATTTTACTGTTACGAACAATATTGATATGGATGTGGAAATCGGTCATCTCGCCACAGACACACTGGAATTTGACGAATCCAATCATATCACGCTGATTCTGCCGCAAGGGATCACATGGGACAGCACCTTCGAGGATGTACTGGATGCCTATCAGCCCGCAGAGGATCATTACACCGATCTGGACAATTATCTGGAAATCATCATTTCCAATCTGGATAACAATACACATATGCAGATGACCTTTGATCTTGAAACAAGGAAGCTGTCACATATTAAATTTTATTGATAATCCAGACATTCCGGACAAAGCTTAAGCGCTTCCCACCTCTGAAGTGGGAAGCGCCTTTTGTATTTTCTTATTAGGTTTCCATTTTATTTTACGCGAATCATTTGAATCACAGCTCCCAGACGGGCGACCTTTTCTTCGTATGCCCCCTCTGTCATGGCTTCGGTGAGGAATCCCATCTCTCCGGTCACGCCCTCCGCCCGGACAAAGGTCACCTCTCCGAATATCTCTTTGATTGCCGTTTCCTCTGCGGTGGTTCTCACAAAGAAACGGTTGTCCGTCTCCCGATAGTCCGCCAATGTAAGCTTATTTGCCTTCCACTCCAGCGGAATATGCTCACTGCTATGCTGTGCACACTCCACCATATCCGCTACCACCGCACTGGCGGTAGGCAGCTTGCCGGCTCCGCTTCCGTAAAACATGGCATCGCCCAGCACATTTCCATGCACAAATACCGCATTGAATACATCGTTTACGGAATACAGCGGATGCTCCGGTGCTAAAAGGCAGGGCGCAACCATCGCGCTGTAGGTGTCACCCGATTTGCGGCTGGTGGCAAGCAGCTTGATTGCTCGTCCCATCGCTCCGGCATATTTGATATCCGTCGCAGAAATCTTTGTGATTCCCTCTGTATGAATATCCTCAAAATCCACCTGCTGTCCGCATACTAACGATGTGAGGATCGCAATTTTCCGGCATGCATCATGTCCCTCCACATCTGCGGTAGGATCCTTCTCCGCATAGCCCTTCTCCTGCGCATCCTTTAACACATCATCGAATTCTGAGCCCTCCAGCGTCATCTTTGTCATCATGTAGTTGGTGGTTCCGTTCAGAATCCCCGTGATCTCCTCCACCACATCTGCGGTCAGACAGTGACTCAGATTGCGGATAATCGGAATTCCGCCGCCGACGCTGGCCTCAAACAGAAAATTTACATTGTGCTGTTTTGCAAGGGCAATCAGCTCTGCGCCCTTGTCTGCCACCAATGCCTTATTGGAAGTGACAACATGCTTTCCGGCCTCCAGCATTGCCTTTACAAAGGTAAATGCCGGCTCTACGCCGCCCATGGTCTCCACCACAATCTGAATCTCTTTGTCCTCTGCGATCACCTGATAATCATGCACAATTTTGTCATGAATGGGGTCTCCCTCAAATTCGCGCAGATCTAATACCGATTTCACCTCAATGGCCTCGCCCGCACGTTTTGCAATCATGTCCCGATTTGTCTCTAATACCTCTACCACGCCGGAACCGATGGTTCCGTATCCCATGATGGCTGCTTTCATCACTTTGTCACTCCTATATCATTCCTTTATCTCTTATGCCTGCGGCTTTCCGCAATTGCTGCAGAATTTTCCTTTATTCACAGTACCGCATTCACAAGTCCATTCCTGAGAACCCGTCGGCATGGGCTTCCCGCACTCGCTGCAGAACTTGCCGGTATTGACCGCTCCGCACGCACACGTCCAGCCGCCTGCTGCAGGTGCCGGTGCCGGCTGTGACTTGCCACAGTTGATACAGAACTTGCCCTGATTTACGGTTCCGCACTCGCAGGTCCAGCCTCCGGCCTGCTGAGGTGCCGCTCCCTGGGGCGTTGCTCCTCCTGCGGGTCCGCCTCCCCCGGGATTCGTCCCGTTTGGCGACATCATGCCTCCGGTCATCTGGTTTAGACTGTCCATGGAGCTGTTGAAGGCATTCATCCCCATGCCAACACCCATAAATCCGGTCATCGCGCCTGCTGAGTTGGAGCCTGCATTTTTGATACCCTCTGTGATATTCTGCACCGCCATCCCCCGCAGCACATTCGGATCGGAACCCATCATGGCTGCCTGGTTTCTCATATTGATGATCTTCTGGGATTCCGGATCGTAGGACGTTGTGAAGCCTACCGCCTGAATCTCCATTCCGCGCATCTGATTCCACTCTTCGTCCAGCGTCTCCGACATGAACTTTGCGATCTCGCGCTCTTTTCCCCGGATATAGGAGATTCGCTCTCCCTCCTGGGACATCTGATTGATCGCAGACTCCAGCGCCTGCAGAAATTCCTCCATGTACTGCTCCGCAATGGACGGAAACTCCACCTTATCCTTGTTCTTCGGAATGACTTCCTCATAGAACTGAAGCGGATTTACAATCTTGATGGAATAGGCTCCATGTGCGCGCAACGACAGCTCCGCATTATAAAAGTTGTCGAAATAATTGATGGGATTGTGCGTACCGAATTTCAGTCCCTTGATTTCCTGTAAATTGATAAAATAAACCTTCTGCATCCTCGGTGTCTCGCCGCCGAACCGTATACGGTCAAAGGTCTCCTTTAAGGTATCGCCAAACTGTCCGTTAAACAACGACGGAAGTGAGGAGTTATCCACCTTGTAATAGCCCGGCTCGGAGGTGTAATCCACCACCTTTCCGCCATCCACCAGCATCATGAACTGATTGTGATTGACGTATATGTAGGAGCCGTTGCTTACCGTATCGACTGTACCCTTGACATTTTGTCCCCGGCGAATGAGCTCCCCGGTGGTAAATACGGTCTGATCGCCCATGTCATGTGCCTGAATTACCTCCAGATACTGATCGGACAACGCTCCACCTATTGCCTGCCCTGCTGCTTTGATAATTCCCATTTTTTTCCTCCTCTTCGCTTTGTATTGTTTATATTATTTTTTGATTTACACCTTTTGATAGGTAACCTCATAAAAACGGTGCAGACACCATACCTGAAGATTGATCTCCTTCACGGCACTGCCACAATATTCACAGAATTTTGCGCCCAGATTCGTAACCGGCGCGCCGCAATGGGGACAGGTCAGTCCCACTGCCCCTCCCGCGTTTGCGTTTACCTTGGAGGGATCCTGTATGTACAACAGCTCCACATTGTACTTGGTCTGTGTCTTCATATCCTTCTTTCCCGCAATCAGCCTGCCGTCCTTTTCCTTATAATGCAGATAACCTACCGCACTCTGCAGGATAATCAGGCATCTGCCCGCTTTTTTCTCATAATTTGCGATTTCCGTCTGATGAATGTCCACATCCTCATAGACTTCCTTCACATCCTCATTCCGATTCGCCTGAATGATGTTTGCCACTTCCTCTCTCATATTCTGAGAGGTATCCTTCAGCAAATCCAGATTTTCGGCTGTAATGGCCATGAATGCCTGCCTGAGTTTTTCCTCTGCCATATCGCGGAACTGCATCCAGTTAAACTCCGGAAAGTCACGCTGTATCTGTGGTTCGAGCAGTCGCGTCATACCGGATACGGATTTCGGCGTGGTGGATAACTCCATGGACTGCTGTTTGTAGCCTTCGACGAAAGAATCTGTTCCAAACAGATCCCTTGATGCCCTTCTTATTTTTCCCCGCAGATACATGACAAGCCCCCACGCTCCGCCGACGCCGCATACTGCCAAGGTACCTGCTATGATCCATCCAGTCATTTTTATTCTCCCATCTTATCGGGACATCCCAGCGACATCCATTTTAAGTATCCATTGATAAACAAATCAATCCCGCCATCCAGCACACTGTCTGTATTTCCGGTCTCCACCCCGGTGCGGGTATCCTTTACCATCGTATATGGCTGCAATACATAGGACCGAATCTGATTGCCCCAGCCAATCTCGGTAACATCGCCGCGGATATCTGCCGCCTTCTGCGCATTCTCCTCCTGCTTCAGCAGATACAGCTTTGCCTTTAACATCTGCATGGCCTTGTCCTTGTTCATATGCTGCGACCGCTCGTTCTGACAGGTCACCACGATTCCGGTAGGGAAATGGGTAATGCGGATTGCCGATGAGGTTTTGTTGATATGCTGTCCTCCCGCACCGCTGGAGCGATAGGTGTCAATGCGGATATCCTCGTCCTTTACCTCAATATCAATGTCCTCTTCAATGTCCGGCATCACATCGCAGGATACAAAGGAGGTCTGTCGTTTTCCTGCAGCGTTAAAGGGGGAAATCCGTACCAGACGGTGCACGCCCCGCTCGGATTTCAGATACCCGTAAGCATTTTCCCCATTTACCTGAAAGGTAATAGACTTAATGCCTGCCTCATCCCCGTCTAAGGAATCCAGCACCTCAATGGCAAAGCCCTTGTCCAAGGCCCAGCGGCTGTACATGCGATACAGCATAGCCGCCCAGTCACAGGATTCCGTACCTCCTGCCCCCGCATGGAGCGAGACGATTGCAGAATCTCTGTCGTACTCACCCGACAGCAGGGTTTTGATGCGGATCTTCTCAAAAGCATCCTCAAACTCCTGCAGCTCCTCTGCCACTTCCGTCACCATTTCGGGATCATTTTCCTCATCCCCCATCTCACTCAGGGTGGCGATATCCTCTAATTTCTGCTCCAGGCTGTGATAGATTTCCACATCATCCTTATAGCTTTTCAGTTCCTTCATCTTCTGTTGGGAAAGCTCCGCGTCATTCCAGAAATCCGGAGCCTCCATCTCACGCTCTAGTTCTTCGATCTTCTTTGACTTATTTGCCAAGTCAAAGTGAATCCCTCACTTCCTGCAGGGGAGCCTTGTAGGTTCCCAGTTTGTATCGGTATGGATCCAATTCAACCACAGTTATCACCAACTTTCTTTCATAATCTTGTTTCATTATACAGGTTATCCACGTTAGCGTCAATTACCACTTAACACCTCAATGGCTTTCAACACCTGACTGTCCTTCATCTCATCGTAAGGCTCATCATCCTCACCGGTATACTCGTATTCCACCTCCAGATGCGGGTCAATTCCCACTCCGTGGATATAATCCCCGTTTGGCGTAAAATACTTTGCAATGGTTAATTTTATGGCACTTCCGTCCCTTAACTGTTCTACATTCTGCACAATGCCTTTTCCAAACGTGGTGGTTCCGATCAGCGTGCCATAGTCATAATCCCGGATCGCTCCCGCAAAAATCTCCGACGCGCTGGCAGAGTTTCCGTTAATCAAAACCACAAGGGGGATCTCCAAATGACTGCTTCCGTCCGAGTAGTAATCATTCCGTTCGCCGTATTTATCCTCCGTGTATACAACAACGCCCTCCGGCAAAATATCATCCAGCATCTGACGGCAGGACTCCAGCAATCCTCCCCCGTTGTCCCGCAGATCAATGATCATTTTTTTCATTCCAGCAGACTGCAGCTCGGCAATCGCCTGTTCAAATTGTTCCGGCGTTTTTTCCGAAAATTCTGCCACCTCAATATAGCCCACATCCTCCGTAAGCATCTTTGACGATACTGTAGGGATATCTACCTGTGCACGTTCCACATCAAATTCCAGATAATCCTTATCTCCCTTTCGGTAAACGACCAGGTGCACCGTTGTTCCTTCCTCACCTCTGATGTGCGTCACAAGCTGGGTCAGCTCCATGGAGGAAGCTTCAATTTCATCCACCTTTACCAGCGTATCTCCGGATTTCAGTCCGGCCTTCTTCGCCGGTGTGTTGTCGTAAATATGGCTGATGGTCACATTCATGGTGTCCGGATCCTGTGACAGAACGGCACCGATTCCATAATAATTTCCGGTGGTGGAAATCATCATGTTCTCATATTCCTCCTGCGTATAGTAAACACTGTACGGATCTCCCAGTCCATCCAATAGTCCGTGATAGATTCCATCCACTAAAGCGTTTTCGTCAATATCCTCATAATACTGCG
Source organism: Lachnospiraceae bacterium (assembly GCA_017484135.1). Lineage (GTDB taxonomy): Bacteria > Bacillota > Clostridia > Lachnospirales > Lachnospiraceae > Roseburia_C. Next base: position 30,377 of record JAFUTQ010000016.1, on the reverse strand, counting down.
CCTGTATCTTTGCATACAGCCAGTCGATCTTATTGATCGTCTCATCACTTAAAAGAACACTTTCCGCAGATGAGCGGCTATGGCCCAGCTGTATGAATCCCGCCTTCGAGCCGATCAGAACAACGAGCAGAGAAACCAGAAACATCGCTGCAATTCCTGTAAAAAATCCCTGCACATAACGGGAACTTCCGTTCTTTTTCTGATCATTTTTCTGATCATTGTTTATATATAACTGCTGCTGTTCAATTGGTTCCATTTTTTCCTCCTGCTATCATACCTATGAAAATGTCAAAAAATTCAGAACTCGCACTATGATTTGAGGGTCAAAAGGTCATGTCGGCGTAGCCGACATAGACTCTTTGCACAGGAATCGTTTTGGAAAGCAAGCTTTCCAAAACGATTCTTGTGCAAAGAGTTCACATCGTAGGAGGAAGCCCAATGAGTGAAACTCATTTTTCGAATGGCTTCCGACGATTTGGCAGGTGACGCGAAGCGGCGCGTGCCGCTACCTTAGGCGATGTGAACACTTTGCACCACACACTACACATTCAGATGTCTTCGCACGGTCAGTCTGCTTCCCAAAAAACCGATTCCGATTCCAAGTGCCAGTGCAATGGGGACAAGGCGCGCAAATAACGTGCCTGCCGGAATAAAGCTCATTATATTGCTGAAAAAATTAAATTTATCGCTGATATAGACCACAACCCTGTTATAGAGAAAATACAACAGGATCAGCGGCAGACCGGAGCCAATCAATCCGATCAAAATCCCCTCCACCACAAAGGGCGCCCGCACAAAGGAATCCGTTGCACCGATCAGCTTCATGATTGCGATCTCCTCACGCCTCACAGATATCCCCACGGTTACGGTATTGCTGATTAAGAAAACCGCCACAACCAGCAGAATCAGAATAATCCCTACAGAAATATACCCGATCAGACTGTTGAAATCCGACAGTGTGTTGGCTGCCACCTCCGAATGGTGGACATCCCGAATGCCGTCCACAGACTCCAGATATGTAACCAGCGCATCCTGCATGGACACATCATTCAGATAAATCTGATAGCTTGCCGAGTTTGCAAGCGGATTCTCCGCGAACCCGGCCGCCGCCTCCTCAGAGCCTTCAAAATAATCCTCTTTGTATTTTTCCCAGGCTTCATCCGCAGATATGAACTCGCATCTGGCTACCTCCGCCCGTTTTCCGATCAGCACACCAATCTCGTCAATCTGCTCCTGCGAGATTCCCGGTTCAAAAAAAACAGAAACAGCTACCCCTTCTTCGGACTCCCGTACCATCGCCTGAAAATTATTGACAATAATATAGAACAAACCAAACAAAAAAATGCACGCACACATAGTTGCGATGGATGCAACAGAAAACATTTTGTTGCGCCAGATATTTTTAATTCCCTGTCTGACAGAATAAAAAAATGAATTAATTCTCATCGCCAAGACCTCCCGTATCATCACTGACGATGACACCCTTCTTCATTCGAATCACACGCTTTTTCATGGCTCTGACGATCTCCATATTATGGGTCACGACCACGACGGTGGTTCCCCGCTTGTTAATTTCCTCCAGCAGCTTCATAATTTCCCATGAATTATTCGGATCCAGATTTCCCGTAAGCTCATCCGCCAGAAGAATCTTCGGCTCATTGACCAGAGCCCGCGCAATTGCCACCCTCTGCTGTTCTCCTCCGGACAACTGGGAAGGCACGGATTTATACTTTGCCGCCAATCCCACCATCGACAGAACCCTCGGCACATTGCTTTTGATTCTCCGATTCGGCATCCCGATCACCTTTTGCGCAAATGCGACGTTTTCATAAACATTACGATCCTTCAACAGACGAAAATCCTGAAACACAACACCCACGTTTCTCCGGTATTTGGGAATCTGCTTCTTGTGAATGGCACTCAGATTTCTCTTGTTGATCGTGATGGTTCCGGAAGTAGGCTCCAGCTCCTTCAAAAGCAGCTTGATCAGGGTGGATTTCCCGGATCCACTGTCTCCTACCACAAAAACAAATTCTCCCTCCTGAATATGCAGACTGATATCGTCAATCGCCGGCACACCCTTTGTGTATGACTTGCTTACATGCTCAAGCTTGATCATGATTCCTCCTGCTTAATAGTCCAGTGTTTCCATGTACTTCATGTATTTTACAACCATCAATGCGATCTTAAACGTGATGGCATCCTCAAAAACCCGCAGATCGAGTCCGGTGCTTTTTTGCAATTTATCCAGCCGATATACCAGTGTATTCCGGTGAATATACAACTGCCTAGAGGTCTCTGATACGTTCAGATTGTTTTCAAAGAATTTATTGATGGTCGTCAGTGTCTCCTCATCAAATTCATCCGGCGACTTCCCGTCAAAAATCTCGCGGATAAACATCTTGCACAGCGGAATCGGCAGCTGATAGATCAAACGCCCGATCCCCAGTGCAGAATAGGCAATCACATGCTTTTCCTCAAAAAAGATTTTTCCCACATCCAATGCCATACGGGCTTCCTTGTAAGAACGGGAAACATCTTTTATCTCCCGCACCACTGTCCCGTATGCAATATAGGCGTCACAGGATTTGAAAAGATTCTGTATAACATCCGCGGTCTTTTGCACGTCTGATGCAATCTCATTTCCCGTCAGTTCCTTTACCACGATGATATTTTTCTCATCTACCGCCGTGACAAAATCATGGGTTTTCGTGCCAAAAAGGCTTCGCACCTTCTCCAGCTCATTTCCATCCTTGCCTCGTCCGGTTTCAATGATATAAACCACCCTGCGCACTTCCGTCTCAATATGTAGTTTTTTTGCTCTGTTATAGATATCTACCAAAAGAAGATTGTCAAGCAACAGATTTTTGATAAAATTGTCCTTGTCAAATCGTTCCTTATAAGCAACCAAAAGGCTCTGCAGCTGAAATCCGGCCATTTTCCCCAACAAATAAACATCATCGCTGTCGCCGTATACCAAAAGCACATATTCCAGCTGATGATCGTCAAACACCTTGAAAAACTGACAGCCCTGCACGACCTGACTGTCCGCAGGAGAAGCGGCAAACGCCAATGCCGGATTCACATAGCTGTCCGCATCGGAAAATGTGGTTGCCAGAACCTTTCCCTCCGTATCAATCACACAAAAATCAGCCCTCGTAATCCCCTTCAATCCATCAATTGTATTCTGAAGTATCTGATTCGAAATCATCCCGTTGTCTCCTTCTCTGTTCAAATGCCCACAATGTAGGCAAGTTTCACAAAAAAAATTGCCGTTTTTGTGAAACTTAAAACTCTATCTGTTTTATTTTAATGCAAAACAGTAAAAAAAGAAAGACTAAATATGAATATTTTTATGCTAAAATTCCAAAAAACCCTCTCCCAACACTTCCCTGGCATCCGTCACAATGACAAAGGCTTCCCGATCCGTTTCCAGAATTACCTGTTTTAGGTCCACAATCTGTTTTTTGGCAACCACGCAATACAGCATCGGGTGCATCCGGTTCGAATACATTCCCTTTGCCTCAATCTCCGTCACCCCGCGATGCAGCTTCTGCATGACCGCCTGTGACACTTCATCGGCATGCTCTGTGATGATAAAGACTGCCTTCGCATATTTATTTCCCTCCAGAATCATATCCGTCAGACCCGCCGCAGCAAAAACCGCGATCACGGCATAAAGTCCCGCCCTCCAGCCAAACAGAAAGATCCCCCCGATCACAACCGCACCATCCAGCACCTGCAGAATCTGAGAGATCGAATACCGGCGAAAACGGGTTTGCAGCAGGGTCGCCACCATATCTGTCCCACCGGTGGAAGCATGAGCCAGAAATACCATTGCCAATCCGACACCGCTGAACACTCCGCCATAGATGGCTGCGAGCATATAATCTCCCTGTGCCAGATTCCAATGTGGCAGAATCCACAACCAAAAGGACAGCATACCTGTCGCGAATGCTGTCTTTTTAATATACCGGAATCCCTTGATATGCCATCCCGCCCCAAAAACCGGGATATTCAAAAGCAGGTTGGTAAGCCAAAGCGGAACATTCCAATAAAAATTCTGTTCGGCAATATGCTTTACCAGGATTGCAATGCCACTGAAGCCTCCCACCACCATCCCCAGCGGATCATAGATGGAAGCCACCGCAATTCCCATCAGACATGTTCCGGCTGTTATTTCAAGATAATCCTTGATACACGATTTGCGTAAACCAAAAAACATTCCGTTTTCCTCTATGATTTATTATATTCGTGTAATCTGCTTTTTAATTTTTTCTTGTGAATCAGCCTGCCCGCCGCTTCCTTCCATGTCAGAAATTTCGATTTTGGCATAAAATCCTGCTCCATCCCATACCAGATTCGAATGTCTAATTTGTTCCGGTTCTCGTTCAGAAAATATTCCTGCTGCGGAGTGGTCAAAAAAGAAAATACAATATCTGCCGATGCGCTGTTAATTTCATTGACGATTCCTTCGGCATCCTTTCCCATGCTTTCCAGGGAACAACCGCCGGAAATCTGCATTCTCTCATAATACTGTTTCAGCTTATCATGCACGCGCTGCAGCTCCTCCTGCGTCTCCGTCAGCAAAAACACCGTCTTTTTGTTTCGCAGGATCCGCTTTGCAAATTCCCGGAAGAACGCATGATCCACAATTTCACTGATGCGCTGACCGGAACGGATTCCCGCTGCGACAAGAATTTCCTTTTCTCCTATTACTGCCAGATCAAATTGCCGGATGCACGCCTTGACTTCCTCGTCATTTCCGGCCAGCTCCAGCTGTCCCATTGTAACCGTACCGATCGTCTTTACACCGGTTCCATTCAAAAACTCTTCTACCCTGAGCATAGATTCCCGCACAGTGAAATTATCAATTTCAATTCCCAATATATCAATTTTATTCTGCATCTTACACCTATGATTATTTTGCATATATTTGCATTTTTTATGCGTTCAGTATAACAAAACGGTTTTCTGCCATGTCAAGTGCTTTCGACACATTTTCTTATCATCCGCGCATCTTTATTATTGTTTCACAAAACGTTTGTTTGCTTTTCGCGTAAAAATCTGTCTTTTTTTATCCTTTCTTTTGTGGATAATGTGAATAACTCGGTGCATAACTCATTTTTTCGCGGTTCTTCTTTTTTTTCTTGTGGATAACCTTTTTTGACATTTTTATTTTTTGAATACTTTTTTCGATATTTTTCTTTCTTTTGTGCACTTTGCACATTGGGCGCCCCTGTCTCATCGAGCAGGGGGAGATTTTCTCCCTCTACTCGTCGCGCGGGACGCGTCCGGCACAAGCCGGAATGCATCCTTACGCGCCCCTGCGCATAAAAAGAGCCGCCTTCCCATCGGCGGCTCTGTCGTGCTTGTCCTAGAATATTCTTCGAATTGCCAAGATCGTATGGTAATTAACCGGGGACGTATACTTGATTCCGGTTGACGGTGTACTCGCATGTACAATGGTGTTGTTTCCAACGTAAATTCCCACATGACCGCTATAGCATACGATGTCTCCGGGCTGAATCTCATCAAGACTTACCCCGTATCCGCAGCTCCGCATTGCGCCGGAAGAATGCGGCAGACTCACGCCAAATTGTGCATATACCGCCATGACAAATCCGGAACAGTCCGCACCATTGGTAAGGCTTGACCCACCGCGGACATACGGATTGCCGACAAACTGACATGCAAAATTTGCAACATCCTGTCCCGAACCTCCGGTCGGCGGATTATAGGTCTGGACGGGCGCATTCTCCGAAGCTCCCTGACTTGACGAGCTGTCAGACTGTGTGCTTTTATTCTTTTCTGCAAGCGCTGCTGCAGCCGCAGCAGCGGCAGCTTTCCGTTCTTCTTCTTCTTTTGCCAGTCTTGCTTCTTCCTCTGCCTTGGATTCTGCCTGTACAAATTCTGTAGACAGCGTCACATATTCACTGGCTACATAACCCTCTCCCTCTTCGATGGTAACCTTGATCCAGCCCTCGGTCGACTCATCCAAAACCGTCAAGTCATCCTGCTGTGCTACCATTCCGAGCTTTACTGACTCTGTTGTGGGCTCCTCCCTTACAAACAAGGTCTCTGTATTGACGGTTGCCACGCGGCGGCTGACTTCTCTTGCCAGCTCCTCATTTCCAACCACCACATACTCGGATTTCACATATCCGTTCACCGTGCCGGATGTTATTTTATACCAACCGTTTTCTTCTCCCTCAACAGTCGCTGCCGAATTGTTATAAAGCTTTCCGAGCACTTCTCCCTCTTCTGATGCTTCACTTCGGATATTCACATAATTATTTACCTGAGCAATCGCAATGTCTGCATAAGGATTTTCTGCTGCCTCTTCCGCTGCTAATGCCTCCGTAATCTCAGGAGCTTCCGTAGTTTCCGCAGTTTCCGTAATTTCCGTAGATTCTGTAACTGTAGGCGCCGTATTTTTCCGGATGGACAATTCGTTCTCTACCATGTAATTCGAAAATGTCAACGTCACACCGGCCACAGGCCCGACATGGTTCGTCTCCTCCAGTACACCCGTAACACCGGCGGTCAATGCTGCCGAAACCGGAATCACTGTACTCGTTACCAACGCTGCACTCAAAACGCTGTAAACAGACATCTTCAAGGCATTCTTTCTCATGTTTTCCTCCAAATCTTATCCGTTTCTGTGTGTTCGCACTCTGCACCCATAGGCACATGGAGTTTTGTTTTTCCTATTTGTTACGATTTTGTTACAATTATTACAGAAACATTATAGCAGGGGATTATTTCCATGTCAACCCTTAATCAAATAATCGTTACAATTCAGCGTCCAGCCAGTGGCCGCTGAATTGTAACATTCGGGGCGGCATTTATAGTTTTGCTGACGCAAAAGCCGCCCCTCACACATCAATCACGTTCTCGCCGCAGCCCCACATCATGTTCATAATCGTTATCATTCAGCGTCCAGCCAGTTGGCCGCTGAATTGTAACATTCGGGGCGGCATTTATAGTTTTGCTGACGCAAAAGCCGCCCCTCACACATGAATCACATTCTCGCCGCAGCCCCACATCAAGTGCGTAGCTCGGCGCTGGAGAATAACAAATAATCCTCTACCGAGGTAATTGCATTGGCTCCGTCTGCAGCAGCAGTGATTACCTGCCTCAATTTTTTTGTGCGTATATCGCCCGCGGCAAAGATCCCCGGCACCGAGGTCACGCAGTCCTCTCCCGCTACAATATAGCCCTGCTCATCCAATGCCGTCAGCGATGCTGCCAGTTGATTTTCCGGCTGTATGCCCACTGCAATAAATACTCCGTTTACCTCCAGCTCCTCTTCGATCTTCTTCTTATTGTTATATACGAGAATTTTCTCTACTGTATCGTTTCCCGTAATCTCTTTTACCTCGCTGTCATAAAGCGGTACAATCTTCTCACTGGACAATGCCTGTTCCTGCAAAACTTTTGCTCCGCGAAAGGAATCCCTTCTATGAATCAGATAAACCCTTGCACATCCACGGGCAAGAAAAATGGCATCCTCCAGCGCCACATCCCCGCCGCCGACGACCGCCACCGTCTTGTCACGGAAAAATGCCCCGTCGCAGGTCGCACAATAGGAAACCCCCGCTCCGGTAAACTGATCCTCTCCCGGAACCTCCAGCTTACGATGCTTCGCTCCGGTAGCAAGAATCACTGTCCTTGTCTCGATTTCCTCCTTTTTGGTTTTTACAAGCTTGTAATTCCCGCAATCCTCAACAGCGAGCACCCCGGAGGTTTGGAATTTGATTCCCAGTTTGTCCGCATGCTCGCGCAGCTTCTGTCCCAGTTCAAATCCGCTCACTCCCGGAATGCCCGGATAGTTGTCCACCTCATAGGTGTTCAGAATTTGTCCGCCGCTCATGGGTGCCGCTTCCAAAACCAGCGTATCCAGTCTGGCTCTTGCCGCATAGATCGCTGCGGATAATCCGGCCGAACCGCTCCCGATAATCACTACATCATACATAATTTTCTCCTATTCTTTTCTATCTTTTTCCTTGCTTTTTTCTTCCTCTCATGTCATAATATACTAAAGTGGAAAGGAGGTGCCTCGTATGGACATCACCGCATTAAACAACACAGCTTTGTATGCATTGAATACTGCCACTACCAAAACAGGCGAAACCATTGGTCTGGCAATGTTGAGCAACCAGCTGGATATGACAGATTTGCTTTCTAACGGTATGATAAGGGCACTGGAAAATTCTGTCAATCCTGCAGTCGGTTCCAATTTCGATGTATCCGTATAAGCTGAATGATACCTTAACAGTGATTTGTTTCATTGCAAAATGCCGCACAGATGGTGCGGCATTTTTTATGCGCAGGGGTGCGTAAGGAAATATTCCGACTTGCGTCGGACGCACCCCGCGCAACGAGCAGGGAAGATCGTCTTCCCTGTTCGATTTTACCCGCGCAGGGGTGCTATCCGTTTATAACCGCAACCGCTTCAATTTCCAACAGCACATCCTTCGGCAAACGGGCAACCTCCACGCAGCTTCTGGCCGGAAAAGGCTCCGTAAAAAACGTGCGATACACCTCGTTGATGTCCGAAAAATCATTCATTTCTTTGATAAACACCGTAGTCTTTACCACCTGATCCATTCCCGAGCCGGCCGCCTCCAGCAGCGCGGACAAATTGGTCAATGCCTGCTTTGCCTGCTCCGCGGAGCCCTCGGGAATGATTCCCGTCTCCGGGATTACCGGAATCACACCGGATGTATAAACCATTCCGTTTACTTCAATTGCCTGAGAATACGGTCCGATCGCTGCCGGTGCCTTGTCTGTTGCGATTACACGCTTCATAACTATCATCCTTTCTTGCTATATCCTGCTATTGAACCATCATGCTTCTATCTTTCGGATTTTATGATCCGTAAGTTCAATCCGCCTCTGACGATACAGGCTGCCAACGGCACGTTTGAATGCCGCCTTGCTCAGTCCTGTTTCCCGCCGGATCACCTCCGGGGACGCTTTTTCGGAAAAGGGCAGAACTCCCGCATATTCCTCAAGAAGCTCCATGATCTTTTCGGCATCCTCATCCAACTGCATATATGCCCTCTTGCGAATCGTCAAATCCAGCTTTCCATCCGGCTTGACCTTTGTTACCTCTGCCTGAATTACATCGCCGATACGCAGATGCGAACAATCCTCATGTCTTGGAATCATCGCCGAATATTGATCGTCCACAGCCACAAAGGTGCCAAAATCATGTCCAAACTCATACACCCTTCCCTCCACCGTATCCCCTTCCTGATAGGGTGAATCGGTGGACAACAGTTCATAGATCCCCTCCATACTGGCACAGAGTCTGCGGCTGCGGTCAAGATACATTGTGACCAGCACCTCATCCCCCACCGCAACCTTCTGCGTCATCTGCTTATAAGGAAGAAACAAATCCTTCTCCAGTCCCCAGTCCAAAAAAGCTCCGATCCGGTTCAACTCCACCACCCGAAGAACTGCCACTCCACCCAGTTTCAGTTTCGGTCTGTTGGTTGTAGCGATGAGACGATCCTTGGAATCCCTGTAGATAAATACCTCCACCGAATCTCCCACTGCCGCATGCTCCGGAATCTGTTTTTTCGGCAGCAAAACCCGTGTTTCATCCGAGGGATGCTCCGCCAGATATACACCAAATTCCACACGCTTCACAATTTCAAGCGTCTGGTATTCCCCAATCTGCATGAAAACTACTCCTGTTCTACATCAAACTGAATATCAACATAAGACTTTCCGATTTCATCCTTCAGGGATACATACACGGTATCGTCTTTCCTTTTTACAAACGGATAAATGACAGAATCTAAGATCGCCGCCTTTTTGTACTCCGCCCGCATCTGAATAATTTTTTCCTTATCAGACAGATATTGCTCCGCGATCGCAATATACTGCTCATTGTTCACATGATGGTTCGTATCAATCTGAGATTTCATGATCGGGACACGCGGCAGCGCCTCCATCACATCCGGCATTTTCACTTTTCGCTGTGCATAGATCATGTCATATTTTTCTTCCATCACATGTTTGTCCAGTATCTCCGGCAGGATCCGTGTCGGTTTTCCAATTCCGATATCAATAAAAACCCAGATCGAATTGGCGTACACACATACTTCTCCCGACTCATCCTCCAGCACAAAATTGCGATAGCCGTAAAATCCCCCGAAATCATATGGCCAGGTTTTCACACGTATCATTTCTCCGAATTTCGGATTCCGGTTTACCTCTACCTGCCAGGAAGAAAGCATCCATGTAACCAGTCTTTCATTCATAAAGTCGATGCCGATCCCAAGATCCTCCGTCTCAAAAGTACAGCAATCCTGAAAATATTTCAGGAACGACGAAAGTGTCATTGTCTGTTCGCTGTTTACCTCGCTGTACCTTACACGTCCTTCCATTACATACATTTTTCTTCTCCTGTTCTCAAAAATGCGCCATACAGCCTAAGCCAAATAAAGGTAAGAAAAATACACCACTCATATACAACAATACAAGTGGTGTAATCAACAGGGCTACAAGGATTCGAACCTTGAAATGACGGAGTCAGAGTCCGTTGCCTTACCGTTTGGCGATAGCCCTTTGTGTGTCAACATCTGATATCATACATGATTTTACAGCATAAGTCAAGTATTTTTTTTCGCATCAAACAATACCAATTCTCCGTCTATGACTGCATAAGCCATCGGCTGCTCCCAATGCAGATGCGCCTGTCCGCTGGTAAGATCCGTAATTTTCTCCTCAATCCACTGCGTTCTGCTCTGTTCCACCGCCAGTCTCAGCCGAACCAGCTGCCCGTATTCGCTCTCCAACAGTGGGATTCGCTCGCCGGCCAGCATAGATTGGATTTTTCCCATCTCAGGATAGCCAAGCATGAGCTCTAAAATAACCCCCTGCCTTTTTTCGGCAAGCGTACAATGGGCCAGCCCTTCACAAACTGCTTTCCGATAGGCCCGCACCAAGCCGCCTGTTCCCAGCAGTGTGCCGCCAAAATATCTTGTCACAACCGCCACCACATTGTGCAGCTCCTCCTGCAGAAGCACCTCTAACATCGGGCGTCCGGCTGTTCCCGAGGGCTCTCCATCATCCGAGCAGCGCGTCAGTTCCTGATTTTCTCCTAACACAAAAGCAGAACAGTTGTGCCTCGCATCCCAGAACTCCTTCTTGATCCGGCTGATATAGGCAGCCGCCTCCTCTTCCGTTTCCGCAGGCTGAATATGTGCGATAAAACGTGATTTTTTCTCCTCGATTTCTCCCTGTCCACCACGATAAATAATCTTTTGAGACTGCATGCCATCTCCCCTTTTCTCTGCTGCTTCAGTATAGCACATTCCTGATTCCGGGGTCAATTTCACTTTTTTCTTTATTCCCTTGTATCTTTTTGTTATAATGAAAATAATGCAGCCATATTGAAAGGAGACAGATTATGAATTACGGGAAAAAGAGTACTTCCGGGAAGGAGCAGCAGCTCACCTCCAAAGGTACCATGATACGAAAGAAATTTACCGTCGTATTTTTTAAGACACTGCTTGTCTGCTTTTTCCTGATTGCAGTAGTAGGCATATGTGCAGGTGTCGGCGTGATCCGTGGAATCATTGATGCCGCACCTGACATCGATGAAATAGATGCCAGCCCCAGCGGACAGCTCTCGGTGGTTCTGGATGATGAAGGCAATGAAATTGCCACCCTGGTTGCTTCCGGTTCCAACCGTGAGCCGGTTACCCTGGATCAGATCCCTATCGACCTTCAGCGCGCCTTTGTCGCCATTGAAGATGCCCGTTTCTATGACCACAACGGAATCGACATCAAGGGAATCATCCGGGCGGCTTATTCCGGTATTTCTAACGGCTTTGACTTTAATCAGGGAGCCAGCACCATTACCCAGCAGCTGCTGAAGAATAATGTTTTTACAGACTGGATGAATGAGCAGGGACTTTCTGATTCTCTGGAACGCAAGATTCAGGAGCAGTATCTGGCAATCCAGCTGGAAAAAGTTCAGTCAAAGGACTGGATTCTGGAGAATTATCTGAACACCATCAACCTTGGACAAAATACCTTGGGTGTACAAGCTGCATCCAAACGCTATTTCAACAAGGATGTCTCTGAACTGACACTTTCCGAATGTGCCGTAATCGCAGCCATTACCAAAAGTCCAACTGCATACAACCCCATCAGTCACCCGGACAAGAATGCTGCCCGGCGCAAGGATGTGCTGGATGCCATGAAGGATCAGGGCTATATTTCTGCTGCCGAATATGAAGAAGCACTGGAGGACGATGTATATGCCCGCATTCAGCTGGTAGATGCTTCTACCGAAAATGCTTCCGCCATCAATTCCTATTTTGTGGATGCCATGACGGATCAGGTAATGGACGACCTCATGACGCAGCTGGGCTACACGGAAACCCAGGCGTATCGTGCGGTATACAGCGGCGGTCTGACCATTTACTCCACACAAAGTCCCTCCATCCAGCAGATCTGCGATGAGGTCATCAACGATCCGGACAATTACAGCGGACAGACCCAATACTCCTTCTCCTATCGTCTGACGATTGACAAAGCAGACGGCTCCCGAGAAAACTACAGCGAGCAGACTATGTTAAACTACTATCGGGACAACAGTCGGTCTGGTGCAAACTACAACATCAACTTTAAATCCATAGAAGATGCACAGGCTGCAATTGATCAGTATAAAGAGGATATCATGGAGGAAGGCGATACCGTGCCCGACACAGGCGAAAGCGTAACCTTTACTCTGCAGCCGCAGGCCTCCATGACGGTAATCGATCAGTATACCGGTGAGGTAAAAGCACTGGTGGGCGGCCGCGGAGAAAAAACCGCAAACAAGACCTTAAACCGCGCGACTGACACGCCCCGTCAGCCCGGTTCCACCTTTAAGATTCTGGCTGCCTTTGCGCCGGCGCTTGACAGCGGCGGGATGACGCTCGCCTCGGTACAGGACAACGCGCCTTTGAGCTATCCGGACGGAACAGTCGTTCACAACTATGACAACACCTATACCGGGTTTACCACGATTCGTCAGGCAATTACAAACTCGATCAACATCGTAACCGTAAAGACCATGACGGACGTTGGCGTTGATTTGTGCTACAGCTATGTGGAAAACTTTGGCTTTACTACCTTAGATTATGAAAACGATGCGAATCCCTCTCTGTGTCTGGGCGGTATGTATAATGGTGTGACGAACCTGGAGCTGACTGCGGCCTATGCGGCCATCGCCAACAGCGGAACCTACACCAAGCCAAGGATGTATACAAAGATTCTGGACTACAACGGCAATGTGCTGATTGACAACACCCCGCAGACTCATACTGTGTTAAAGGAAACCACCGCATGGCTGCTGACCAATGCCATGGAGGACGTAGTGACAAAAGGAACCGGATCCAGCGTCAACTTTGGAAACATGGCGATTGCCGGGAAATCCGGTACTACTACCTCCAACCGCGATGCGCTGTTTGCAGGGTACACGCCATATTACACCTGCGCCGTATGGCTCGGGTATGACGACAATTCCAAATTAAGCTCCACCTCTGTGCGAAATGTATTGTGGAAAAAAGCCATGGAACGGATTCACGAAGGTCTGGAATACCGGAACTTCCCCATGCCAAGCGGCATTACCTCCGCATCCGTCTGCCGGAAATCGGGAAAGCTTTCCGTGAATGGGTTATGTGATGCAGATCCCCGGGGCAGCATGGCAATCACAGAATATTTTGCAACCGGCACAGCTCCCAAGGATGTATGCGACCATCATGTAAGCGTTACTATATGTGCCGACTCCGGATTGCCCGCCGGTCCGTTTTGTCCGGAATCCTCCCGGGTAACACAGGTATTTATTATCGGCGGCTCACCCAGCGGCGGTGACGGTCCCTATCTCCTGACGGATGAAATGGCAAACAGCACCTGCAATATCCACACGCCTGCCGGTTCTGATTATACGCAGATCACCGATCCCACCGATGATACCCCGAGTCCTCCCGGTACCTCCCCGGGAACTGACGCACAGCCCAACGGCTCTCTTGACAACGGAAGCACCGCACCGAACGGCAGCATATCCAATCCGAATGTAACTGATCCGGACAGCGATGCAAGCCCGACCACGTCGACGCCCGAAGGTTAGGCGCTGTCACGAAATGAAAAAGCCTCCAAACGATGTGAGTGTTTCTCACCTGCGTTTGAAGGCTTTCACTTTTTGTTATATAACTTATTCAGCTTCTTTACCGCTCTGGAAAGAATCTTTCTTGCGTTATCCTGCGTCAGATTCATCTCCCGCGCAATTTCCTCATAGCTTCTGCCGTAAACATATTTCCGATATATAATCTCCTTGGAACGTTCGTCCAGTTGCATGATATACTGTTGGATTTCCTCAAAAAGGAGACGATTCAGTGTATTTTCCTGAGTTATCGCTTCATAATCGCGTATCTCAAATCGCTCTCTCTTCGCCCGATGGTTCAAAACCCGGAATGCCTCATTCTTCACAGCAGTAGTCAGATATGCATCCAGCTCCTTTTCGTCACATGGAATTTTTTCGATACTGCGCATCAAAGAGGTAAATGCCTCATGTACCGCATCTTCTGCATCCTCTCTCCTCTTCACAACTCCCAGTGCGATATGATACATCATATCCTCTTTACGCTTATACAGCCCCTCAATCATTCTGATTTTATCTTCTCTGGTCGAAACCTGCTGCCGCATCCCATTCTTCTCCTCTTCCTGTGTCCACACAGATGCCTTTCTGTTTATCCTCTTACAATGTCCCTTCCTGATAGGACAACACAAAGACTGTTCTTTTTCACAAAACCTTTAATTTACATTCACGGCCATTTTCAGCAGCAGTTCCTCTGTAAATTTCCCGCTAATCGTATAATAATACGTCCCATCGGTCCAAATAATACGTTCATAATCCCCATCCGGGATAAAAAAACCTTCCTTTCCATCGACCCGTACCTTTTTCAATTCTCCTCCGTCGGTAGACACTCCTAAACCAAGCAGACTTTTATATTGACAGTAATTCAGATAATTTTCATCCGCATCCACATAGGTTGTGGTATAAAACGACCAATTTTCGGAATCCTTTTCCTCAACCCTTTCGTACCCTTCGGGCACATACTGCAACTCCTTTTTTCTGAATTCGGTTGTCTCCGGCTCATCATCTGACCATTTCCACAGCTTGGACCTACACTCCTCCTCTGCAAATTGAATGTGATCTCCAAATTCATATAACACAAAATCTCCCAGTCTCTGCTGTTTTGAATCCCGTGCCGTAACATTTACAATCATCACCAGCGCAACCGCAATACATCCCACTGCCGCAACAAGCTTCCCTGCAAACTTCTTATATCGCAACGTCCTTATTTCATGCGTTTCACCTCGCATAGTTCTGCGAAATTCCCGCAGTGCTTTTCTTTTTTTTCTACGGTAAGCAATTGAAAAACGATGTCTCTTTTTCTTTTTCCAGTAGTCCTCATCCTGAATACAGGCTCTTGTCACTAGCTGCTCCATCAGTTTTTCGTCCATAACAATTCCCCCTTAGTCCTTTCATTCATCCACTTCACGGTACATCTCCCTGATCAGTCCGGGTATGTCAAAAATTTCATTCCATGATACGCTTCCCATTCATTGTAATACTGCTTCGACAGATTTACAATCTCGTCTATGGTTCTGTCAGACATTTCCACATGCCCTGCGGTGTCCACGGAAAGAACGGAAACGGCTGCCAGCTTCTTCTTTTTCTGAAGTGCATCGCAAACCTGACGATGTCCGTTCACAATATAATAAAAGCCCTTCTGTTCAACGACCGCAATCCTACCATCTGCTTTTTCCTGTTCCTCTTCTGTCACCGTAACGGACTGCGAAGGGTATAATCTCAGTGGAGACAAAAAAATCTGACGCTCTTTCTCCTCCTTTTTTGCATTTTCCATGATAAATTCAGCCAGTTCCTCCGGTGTCAATGCGGTGGAATCAACGACCAGATCATAATTATGAAAATCAGTTGTTTTTGCCGAATACATTTCCGCAAATCTGGCATCCTCCAGCTGTTTCCGCTTTCTCAGGCTTTTCGCAGCTTCTTCGATTGATTCATAATGCTCCTCTTTTCCCCGGTCCGCCAGAATCACACGCTCTGCCGCAACATAGCTGTCCACGGTAACATAAACCTTAAAGGACTGCTCCACAAAATGCCATGCCATCCGCGAATCAAATACAATATTCTTTCCCATGTTCTTTTGCGCCAGTTCGACCGTTTTGTCATCAATCATTTTGTCATACGCATTGTGGATGTCATTCGTCATCTGTTGATTCAGCTCCAGTGTCGTCATGCCCTTTTCCTTTGCGATCTCTCTTTGGATCACGCCGGTCGAATACATCATAAAGTCGTATTTCTGACTGATCAGCTTTGCAACCGTACTCTTTCCGCTTCCGAGCTCTCCTGTAATTGTTATGTACATATTATTGCTTCCTTTCTTATTCGTTATGATTTCACATCGTTTCACAATGTGAAGCCTTTGCCCCTCAAATCATGATGTCAATTCTTGCTTGCACATACTGAGCGCAGATGCAATGACCGCATCCATATCATAGTACCTGTACTCTCCCAATCTGCCTCCGAAAATCACCCGGCTTTCCTTCTCTGCCAGCGCCTTATATGCCTGATACAGACTTTCGTTTTTTTCGTCATTTACCGGATAATAGGGCTCGTCTCCGGGTTTCCACTCCGCAGAGTATTCTCTGGAAATGACAGTTTTCGGCAAAGTGTTTCCTTCTTCATCCCTGCCAAATTCAAACCATTTATGCTCAATGATCCGGGTCCATGGGGTTTCCCGATCCGTATAATTTACCGCAGCATTTCCCTGAAAATTTTCCTGATCCAGCACTTCATTCTCAAATCGTACCGAGCGATATTCCAGATAGCCCAGTCTGTAATCAAAATATGCATCAATCGGTCCTGTATAGATCACCCGGTCTGCCATTGCATCCAATGCAGCTTTATCCTCCAGATAATCCGTATTCAGCCGCACCTCTATCCCGTCCAGCAGATTCTCAACCAGTCTTGTATAACCGCCCACAGGGATTCCCTGATACAGTGCATTAAAATAATTATTGTCAAAGGTAAATCTTACGGGCAGACGTTTGATAATAAAGCTGGGCAGATCCTTACATGCGCGTCCCCATTGCTTTTCTGTGTATCCCTTGATCAGCTTTTCGTAAATATCCGTACCCACCAGACTGATGGCCTGCTCCTCCAGATTTCCAGGATTCGTGATTCCCGCCTGCTTCTTCTGTTCCTCAATCTTTTTCTGTGCCTCTTCCGGTGTGATCACGCCCCACATTTTATGAAAGGTGTACATATTAAACGGCAGCGAATACAGTTCGCCCTTATAATTTGCTACCGGCGAATTGGTAAAACGGTTAAATTTGGCAAACTGTGTCACATAGTTCCATACCTGTTCATTGTTCGTATGAAAAATATGTGCTCCGTATTTGTGCACATGGATTCCCTCCAGCTTCTCCGTATACACGTTTCCTGCAATATGCGGGCGTTTGTCCACTACCAGAACCTTTTTTCCTTTTTTTCGGGCTTCATGCGCAAACACGGCTCCGTATAAGCCGGCCCCTACCACCAGATAATCGTACATGTTCTCTCCTTTCGTCCTCTTTACGAAACTGTTTTTATACTGCCACACATACGGCACCCGCAATGATAAACATCACACCCACAATTTTTTTTGCAGAGATTTTTTCCTTCAGCATAATGTTCGCCAGAACCATTGTCCATATGTAGGTAAAGGATGTCAAAGGCAGCACAACCGAGTAATCCAGATACCTCAGCACGATGATATTGATCGCTGCAGACGCTACATATAAAAACCCACCGATATAAAGATTATAATTGCAAAGCAGCTTGATCAGACTCGAGCTTCCGGATGCCTTTTTCAAAAAAACAGAGGCAACAGCTCCCATCAAGGTCATACCCGCGATACACAAATAGATCATTCTGTATCTCCTCCCGCAATCAGGATTACACCGGTTGTAATTACCAGAATCCCCGTTACCTTCAAAAAAGATACCTTTTCATTCAATACCAGAATTCCCAATATCACGCTCAATGCATAATTCAGGCTCAGCATAGGCTGCAGCACCGATACACTGCCATATTTGTAAGCTGTCAGCATCAACAGCGCTCCCATACCATAAAAGGCAAATCCGATCAGCATAAACAATATGCCGTTTGTGGCGGACAGCTTCCAGAACAGCTGTCCCACACAGGCAAGAATCGCCGCAAACAGCATCAGTATAATTCCTTTTTTATTCTTTTTGATAGATTCCAGCATATTTGTTTTCCTCATGTTTCACTTTGCACTCAGTATAGCATATATAAAAACAAATGAAAAGAACAAGCCCCTGTTACACTTCGTAATCCCTGCTGGCAAAATAAATTACCTGATATTCTTTGGATAGCTCACGGATAAATCTGAGTCCTGCTTTGCACTTCTCTTCATCCAGATTCACAAACGGATCATCCAAAATAAGAAAGGGCTTTTCCTCCCCGTACATTGCATCGGTAAATGCCATCCGCAGACATAAGCCGATCAGATCCCGATATCCGGTGCTGAAAAATTCCACCTCCCGCTGTCTCCCCAGCTCATCGACCGTGATGTTCATATTGGCATCTATATGAAACCGATCTCCCGTCTGTCCGGTCAGCATACGATAATATCTGCGGAACGCACCCATAACCGGCTCCATATACCGGGAGGTAAAGGCTTCCTTTGCTTTTTCGAGATATTCCTTTGTCTTTTCCAGATAGCGATATCTGATTTTTCCTTCCTCGTATTCTCCCTGCAGACGCAGCAGCTGCTCCTCCTGTGCGGCAATGGCTTCGTGTTTCTCCATACTGATGTCAATTTGCCGGTCATAGTCGGTGCCATGGCGTTTCAATTCATCCATGCGATCCGCCAGCGCCTTTAATTCTTCTGCAAGCGCTTCCATGGATGCATCCTCAGACTCTGCGCCATCCCGAAACAGCGCATCCACATCATGCGCCCTGCAAAAGTCGTCCAGCCGCTCCGCCGCCGTCTCATACTCCCTGCTGCAGATCTGATAGCGGTTCAGAAGCTGACGGATTCCAAGATACTGCCGGGAAAGATCATCCTCCGGCGCAAAACCGATTTCTGCAATCCGGTCCCGCAGACATTCCAACAGCTGCTTATATTCCGACTCATTCTGATGGTAGTTTTCCATTTCTTTTTTATAAAGCTCATATTGCTCTGCGTCACGCTGCAGCTCATGCAGTTTTTCCCGAAAGCCGTCTGCATTGGAAATCCCGGAAATTCCAAAGTCTCCGAAAAAATCCTCCAGCTCCTCTTTTGTCTTTTTCCGATCGCTTTCAGAAAAATCCTCCGCAAGCTGCTGACGTTTCTGTAACTCCAGATACTCAGAGCTCTCCTGCTCAAGCAGAATCAAAGTTCTCAAAAAATCAGACTCCCGGTATGGAATCCGATAGTGCGCACAAAAGGCTTCTGCTTCCTTCACGGCAGCACGGACAAACGCTTCATCCTCTTCCAGCTCCTGCTGAAGGCGCTGCAGTTCCTTCTCGCGCGCCTCTTCCTGTATCTGTTTTTTTTGCCTGCCTGCGATAAGTGAAAACAAAAGACAGCCCAATCCGGCGAACGCAGGGATCAGTCCAAGCCAGCCGAGCAAAAACAGCATTGCAATACCGGTCGCCAGAAGAACCAGCCCCAAAAGCAGAAAAAGCATTTTTCGGGTTCCTCTCTGCCGCTCCCGCTCCCGCCACATATCCTGCATGGCGGAAAGACTCCTCCGCCTTGCAGGCAGACCATTCTTTTTCTCCGCACAGATGTTCCAGGTTTCTGTGAGTCTCTGAAGCTCCTGCCGCTCCGGTATGCCGTACGCAAACTTCTGTTCCAACGCTTTCTTTCTGTCCTCCTCTTCCTTCGTCAGCCTTCGTTTCTCGAACTCCCTTTCCTGCTGCTCCCGGATTTTTATTTTTTCACTGATTTCTTCCAATTCCTCCCTGCCCGGAACCTGTTCCGAAAATTTATGGCTCAGGATTTGCCAGTTTCTTGCCTTTTCCTCAGAAAACCGATAGATATCGCACGCTTTTTTCAACTCTGCAAGACGCTGGCATTCCCCGATTCCCTTTTCAAGCTCCGACAACTCCGGAATCATTTCCGGAAATTCCGCTGCGGCCTCTTCCAGCTGTCGTTTCCGCTGTTCATACTCCGTTTTTAAGGTGTGATACTGTTCCCGTGTCGCCGCCGCATCCTTGCTGCGGGCAAGCTGCAGCTGCCTCTGCTGCAATACGCTTTGTTTTTCCTCCAGCTCCTGCTGCTCTTTTTTCGTTTCCTGCAGGTAGATCCTCTGCTGCGCGATGGTCTCATCCAGTGCCGCTCCCGCTTTTACCTCTTCCTTCAGGGACTGAATTCGTTCGTTTAATTTGTACAGCGTTCCCGTCTTCCGACGGGCGGACATGGCATTCAGCGCGTCCGAGAGTCTTCGCTCCACCAGCTCATAGTTTTTCATATCATCGGTGTATTCCGCAAGGTTTCCGATCTTTGCATGAATATCATCCGTACTTTTCGTCTCGCAGTCATTGTGTGAAACCAATACGGTTTTGCGAAAGGATTCCTTATTGATCTGAAACAGCTCTATGCCGATATTGGCAGAAAAATCTTCACTGATCACATTGGTATCTGCATCTCTCAATTCAAAGGTGTCGTCTTTATCCTTCGTGCCAAAGGTTCTGCTTACCACATAGCATTTGCCGCCATGTTCAAACGTAAGCTGTCCTCCGTACACGCCTCCCTGCCACGGGCGATATCGCTTCCGCTCATTCTCATACTCACTTTTGCGTCCACGCTCATTGTCAAATCCATAAAACATAACCTTGATAAAATCTGTCAGCGTGGTTTTTCCCCATCCGTTCTCCTTGCAAATAAAATTTATCCCGGGTGTCAGTTCCACGGAAAAATCCGACAGCTTCCCAAAGTTCTCTATATGGCACCGGATCAATTGCATGCCTCCAGCTCCTCTCCGGCCAACGCCTGTATTCCATAGCGGATAATGACAGATTTTTCCTGTTCCTCCAGAGTATCGTCTCCCTGCACCAGACGCACAAACTCACCCTTTAAGGACTGATCCAGACGAAATGCCTCATAATCCACCTTTAATTCTGATTTGTCCTGTATTTTCAGATAATAAAATTCATCCTGCAAACTCTGCTCCAGATACGAAAGATTCTTTTCGCAATCTACATCCACCTGTCCCTCTAATACGACTTTTATCAGACTGCTCTCATCGCACGATTCCCCTGCGCATACTGTACGGATCTGCGATAGGATATCCGCCGTACTCCGGCAGCCGGTGATATCCACATAGATGGTGTACAATCTTCGCCCCGCAAAGGGAACAAATTCTGCGGAAAGCTTTTTTTTCGTCTCATCAATCTCCAGCAGCACAAAACCGTGTTCTCCGCATTCATCAAAGCCACGTCCCTCCAGACAGCCCGGATAGCAATAAATGCCCCGGCTGTCTAAGGGTTCCATTTTGTAAGCATGCACATGCCCCAGTGCGAGATAATCAATATTTTTGTTTCTCAGCTCCCGGAGACTGATCGTCTCTTTATTGCCCTTTGACGGAGTATCCGTCTCCTGACCATGCAGTACCACAAGATTCATTTTGTCCGCATCCAACGTCAGCGAATGACAAAAGGTACTGCAGTTTTTCTCATCCAGTTCAATCCCGCTGATCCGGATCTGATCCTTGTCGTCTGCCGGATAGCTTGTCCATTGCTCGGAGAATAGTTTGAGGTTTGGCGGCAAAATTCCCCATCGGTCTGTAAAGCCATCCTCGTCATGGTTTCCCCTCAGATAATAGAAATCGATCTCCGGATGATGCTCAATCGCCTGCTGCACACATTTTGCAGCAGCTGCCGAGATGTGCCCGGTATCAAACAGATCGCCTGCCAGAATCACTGCATCCACGCCGTGTTCTGCTGCGTATTCAATCATACGGGTAAAGGTAACCAGCAGTTCATTTCTGCGCTCTCTTGCTTTTTCCTTACTTAAATTTGCCGTCATTCTGGAATCAAGATGCACATCGGCACAGTGAATGATTTTCATATAGTGGCGCTCCTTTCTTTTGCGTATTCTTTCCTCAATCCATGGACAAAATCTTTTCTCTGATTTTTAAAATCATCGGCGGATTGACCGACAGCTCGTCCACCCCGAGCTCGAGAAAGATTTTCGTCATGGTAAGATCCGCCCCCAGCTCTCCGCAGATTCCCACCCGGCAATGATGCTTGTGTCCGTTTTCCACAACCATCTGAATCATTTTGAGGATTGCCGGATGATGCGGGTCATACAAACGCTCCAGTTTTGCGTTTTGGCGATCCGCCGCCAGTGTATACTGTGTCAGATCATTGGTTCCGATGGAAAAGAAATCTACTTCCTGTGCGAGTTCCTCACTCATCAGCGCTGCAGCCGGCGTTTCAATCATAATGCCAAGCGGAGCATCCTTGTAGGGAATACCTTCCCGCTCCAGCTCTGCCTTGACCTCCCCGGTAATTTTCTTAATTTCCCGCACCTCCTCCACCGAGGTGATCATGGGAAACAAAATCGAAATCCTGCCGTATCGGGCCGCGCGATAAAGTGCGCGAAGCTGTGTCTGAAAAATATCTTTTCGTTCCAGACAGATGCGAATCCCGCGATATCCCATTGCCGGATTTTCCTCCTTGTCCAGCTTGAAATAATTCGCCTGCTTGTCTGCCCCGATATCCATGGTGCGAATCACCACCGGCTTTCCCTCCATGCCTTCCGCTACCGCGCGATAGGCCTGAAGCTGTTTTTCCTCATCCGGATAATCCTCCGCCTCCAGATACAAAAACTCACTTCGAAACAAGCCGATACCTCCCGCGTCATTCGTCACCGCATCCGCCACATCACTGACAGAGCCGATGTTCGCAAAAAGATCAATCCTTTTTCCGTCCGGGGTGACATTATCCTTTCCCTTCAATTCCATCAGGAGGTGCTTCTGTTTTTCATCTTCGTTTTTTCTGTTCCGATATTTGGTTCTCAATGCATCATCCGGCTCTACATAGAGAACCCCTTCGTATCCGTCTACAATTGCGGATTTCCCATCCACATCCTCCGGAAAATCTACTCCCATCACCGCAGGGATGTTCATGGCTCTCGCCAGAATCGCCGCATGGGAATACACAGAGCCGTGCCTGGTGACCACGGCCAGTATCTTGGTTTTGTCCAGCTGTACCGTCTCACCGGGAGTCAGTCGGTCTGCCAATAAAATGACGGGCTCATCCAGACGGAGTTCCTCCGTTTTTCTGCCCTGCAGAATTGCGATCACCCGGCTTGCAATATCCCTCATATCTTCGGAGCGCGCCTTCATATAATCATCCTCCATGGATTCAAATACTGCGGCAAACTCTTCTCCGGTATGCGCCACTGCATATTCTGCATTGACTTCCTGTGCCCGGATCATTTTGGTAATGGAGTCCGCGAAGTCCACGCCATCCAGCATCATCCGGTGTACTTCAAAGACAGCTGCCTCGTGCTCCCCGACCTCCTGTTTTGCCTTTTCATAAAGCCGGGAAAGCTGTTCCTTTGCCTGCTCCCTTGCCTCTGTAAAGCGAACCACCTCCGCCTCAACATCCCTCGCCTGTATCCGTCTGATTCCTCCCTCAGACTGGGAAAGAAGCCGAATGGAGCCGATTGCGATCCCCCCGTATACATTTTTTCCCTGAAAAACCTGATTCTGTTTTTCCATGATTTCACGTATCTCCCTCTATCTTCGTTTCACATATCCTGTTCCAAAATTTCCGGTGCCTGCGACAGCAGCTTTTCTACCGCCTCCCGATCCGCAAGATGCTCGGAAAAAGCGCTGGCGCTGCCTGCACAGACTCCATACGCCAGAGCCTTTTTGTAATCCTCCGTGGCATAATAGCCCGCCAGAAAGCCTGCCACCATGGAATCCCCTGCTCCCACGGCATTTACCGCTTTTCCCTCCGGCGCTGCCATCGCATACGCCCTGCCTTCCTCCGTGAGAAGCAAGGCCCCGTCTCCCGCCATGGATACCAGTACATTTGCGGCACCCTTGTCCTGAAGCTTTTTGGCGTAGCGGATGATTTCCTGTCTGTTTTTACATCGGACATCAAAAAATTCCTCCAGCTCAGCAAGATTCGGTTTGATCAGAAACGGATGATACTCCAGCGTATGCTCCAAAAGCTTTTTGGTTGCGTCCACTACCACGCGAAGCCGTTTCTCGCGCAGTCGGTGCAGAATCTCTCCGTACAGCGAGTCGGGCAATCCCTCGGGAATGCTTCCCGCCAGAACCAGACCATCCCCGTCTGTCAGTTCATCCAGCCTTCGACAGAGCTTGTCCACATCCTCTCTGCCAACGAGCGGTCCTCTTCCGTTAATTTCCGTCTCCTCCCCGGAGCAAAGCTTGACATTGATGCGGCTGTTTCCCTGCGGCAACCAAAGAAACTCTGTCCGGATTCCTTTCGCGCTAAGCAGCCGCTCGATCTCGTTTCCCGTAAAGCCCGCGGCAAATCCGAGTGCCTTATTTTTAACGCCCAGGTTGTTCAGCACCATGGATACATTGATGCCCTTTCCCCCGGGAAGGATTCGCTCTCCCACGGTGCGGTTTACTGTCCCCTCGGTAAAATCCTTTACGAGCATTACGTAATCCAGCGAGGGGTTGCATGTTACCGTATAGATCATATTGATTGCCTGCCTTTTTTCATCGTACATTTTACGCATTATTCTAGCACAAACATACGTTTCTGACAAGCGGGGCTCATGGTGTAAGATTCGGATTTTGGTAAATAAAAAAGGTATAAGACCTTAATAATTTAATAAGACCTTACACCTTTTATTTTTTGTTTGATTTTTTAATTGTTATATGTCATAGGTGGTTGTTGATAAAGTTTTTCATCAATATCTGCCAATTCATAATCAATAGCCGCTATAATCTTTTCGACATCATTTGTTTCAAGTGCCGTTTTCTTTATCCTTTTTAAGATATGTTTTTGATCAAGCAGATTGCCGTTATACTCTTTTTCGTTTGTTGGCATAAGCACACCCCCTTTGGTATCTGATATGCGTATTATATCAAACCGGATAATCGGTGTAAAGCCTTATTAAATTATGGTTTGCTTACCGCTGGTAGCTATGAATGAGATTTTTCTCATATGAAGCATCAATTTCAAACTCATCAGAAGAATACTTCATTTCACATATATCTATTACGTCATCACTTCTGTCAATTATCAAATCTATCTGTGCGCCCGGAGATGATCCGTAACTTCTCCATGAATATCCAGATGTCTCCACACTTGATATGCCGAGAGTGCTTTTCATCTGTTTTATATGATTGATACACACTATCTCAAATGCCAAACCATGCCATGAATGATAGCCCGCCAAATTCATGTATTGTCTTCATATTATGTCGGATTATGCTTATTATAACAGCCATAATCCGACATAATATCGCATTTTCTATAATGAATAATGTAAATTTATGATAAATCCATGTCCACCTGTATTGACGCTCCCCCTCGTCAGCCAATGCGCCGCAACAACTTGATTATTTTTTTCCTGCGTGATACTATACTGTTGTGATTCGGAGCATCTCTCCGACATCACACGAATTAAATTTATCATCAGGAGGACAAACATGGATTATACACAGGAATATCAGCAAAAGCTTACCTCACCGGATGAGGCAGTCAAATTGATCAACTCAGGGGACTGGGTAGATTACGGCTGGTGTACCGGAACACCGGATGCACTGGATCAGGCATTGGCAAAGCGCACCGATGAGTTAAAGGATGTCAATGTGCGCGGCGGTATCTTATTAAAGCCATTGGCCATCTTTGAACGGGAAGATGCCGGAGAGCATTTCACGTGGAACTCATGGCATATGAGCGGAATTGAGCGCAAATATATTGCCAAAGGCTGCGCATACTACGCACCGATCCGTTATTCCGAGGTGCCCAGATATTACCGGGATTCTGAGACAAAGGTAGATGTGGCAATGTTTCAGGTGGCACCTATGGACAAGCACGGCTACTTCAATTTCGGTCCCAACGCATCCCACCAGATCGCAGTCTGCGAAACCTCCAAACACATTATCGTGGAGGTCAATGAAAATATGCCCCGCTGTCTCGGCGGTTTTGAAAACAGCATACATATCTCAGAGGTGGAATATATCGTAGAAGGAAATAATCCGCCAATCGGGGAATTAGGTGCCGGAGGTCCCGCTACCGAGATCGACAAGACCGTTGCAAAGCTGATCGTAGACGAGATTCCAAACGGCGCCTGTCTGCAATTGGGAATCGGCGGTATGCCCAACGCGGTAGGTTCTCTCATCGCCGAGTCTGACCTGAAGGATCTCGGTGTTCATACCGAGATGTATGTAGATGCCTTTGTGGACATTGCCCGCGCCGGAAAGATCAACGGCTCTAAGAAAAATATCGACCGCTTCCGCCAGACCTTCGGATTCGGCGCAGGAACGAAAAAAATGTACGATTATCTGGATGACAATCCCGAGGTCATGAGCGCACCGGTAAGCTACACCAATGATATCCGCTCCATCTCCGCGCTGGACAATTTTATGTCCATCAACAACGCGGTGGATATCGATCTCTTTGGTCAGGTCAATGCGGAATCTGCCGGTATCAAGCATATCAGCGGTGCAGGCGGACAGCTGGATTTTGTGCTGGGTGCCTATCTGTCAAACGGCGGAAAGAGCTTTATCTGCTGCTCCTCCACCTTTCAGACAAAGGACGGACAGGTAAAATCCAGAATCCTCCCCACCTTAAATCCGGGCTCTATCGTGACCGATACCCGTTCCACCACACACTATCTGGTTACCGAGTACGGCAAGGTAAATCTGAAGGGTCTGTCTGCATGGCAGAGGGCGGAAGCAATCATTTCCATTGCTCATCCGGATTTCCGCGATGAACTGATTGCAGAGGCAGAAAAGATGAAAATCTGGAGACGCAGCAACAAATAAACTTACAGGCAGTCACTTCGGCTGCCTGTTTTCTTTTATGATCTTATACTCCTCCCAGACCAGAAATGCTCCGATGGGGCCCAGCAGAACCCCTGTGCCCCCAAACAGACGGATTCCCACATAAATACTGACAATTACCGCCAATGGATGTACGCCCAATCCCCTTCCCACCAGTTTCGGCTCGGAAAATTCCCGGATAAAGGTGCAGATCAGATAGATCGCGCCATAGAGAACCGCCATTCCATACTTTCCCTGAAACACCTTGATCATCAGCCATGGAAGAAAGATAATGCCTGTCCCGACAAAGGGAAGTGCATCACAAAACCCGATCAAAATCCCCACGATCAGTGCATAGCGGTTTCCCGAAAGAAACAGCCCCAGCACGCATACCACGCTAATCATGCTCCATATAATCAGCTGCGCCTTGAGGTATGCGCCTCCGGCACGGCGCATGTTTTTCCAGGTGCGCATCACCCGATGCCCGAGAAAGCTGTTTTTTATTTTTTTCCGAAGATGACCGTAGTCATTCAGCATCAAAATAGCCGCCACGAAGGTCACAACTGCTTTTCCCAGAAATAAAGCCACCTGACAGAAGGACAGATAGGAATAGTTCATAAGAGACGGCATGGCTTTTTGCTTGATCGTTTCCAGCATTTCAATCACATAGCTTCTTCCCCATTCTTCCAGATCACAGGCCCGGCAGAATCCCCACTCCTCCACCCGCATACAAAACCGGTTCCAGAAAATTTCCAGCTTTTCTATCCAAAGCTTATAATTCGATACAAAAATCCCCAGTTCACAGATTCCCTTATAAAGCAAAAACACGACCGGCAGCAGGATGATCGCCACCGCGAGTACCAGACTGAGGATGCTTGCCATGGGACGCGGCAGATGCAGACGCCGTTGAAGCCAGTCCACCGGCTTGTGCAAAAAAACAGCCAGGATTCCCGCAAACAGAAAAGGAACCACCAACGGCAATATAAAACGTATTCCTAAATATACCGCTATAGCGATTCCCGCAAGATATATCAAATTTTTGATTCGTTTACTTACCTTATCTGTCATATATTCAGTATGTGAAAAAAAAGCAGATCTATTCAGAGGTAAATTCATGGGATGATGTAAGGCGAGTCTCTTGAAATCCTTTTCCACGTTCAGCCCTTTGGCTAGGCCATCTCGGATAGCCATCTGCATAACCGACAGGTAATACAGCAATTAAACTATCTCTATTGGCAACAAATGACCGACTATAACCAACACTATCGCCTTTCTTGATTTCTCTAAGCAAAATAACTCTTGATTTCAATGAAAGTACGGGTCTTAAATCAAGCTGCAACTTTGTCCTGTCATTAGGAGAGCTTAAAACACCGTATAACGAAACGCCTGCTCTCACATAATCACATTTAAGTTCTGGATAATTCAACAATCCATAGCTGCTCTGAATGTGTATTTTAGGAATAGTTATACCTTTTTCCTTTAGTTGATTTAACAAGTTATAGAAGCTCTCAATCTGCACATTTGTAAAGAAGATGTCTTTTTCATCAACGCTATCAGCTGCACACAAATGGGTATATATCCCAGACACCTTGATATGCTTCATTGAAAAAACAGCAAATATATTTTCTATATCTTTTGCATCAAAGCCAAGTCTGTGCATACCCGTATCAACTTTAATGTGTGTCATAACATCATATCCCTGCTTATTCAAAAGTAAAGAATACTCATAATCTATCAGCGTTTGTGTAAAGTCATATTTACGAAGTTCTTTTGCCCTTGCAGGTGCGGTATATCCTAAAATCAGTATTTCGCCCGAAACACCATATTGGCGTAACTTGATACCTTCATCAATAGTTGCTACCGCAAAAACTTTGACACCTATTTTGCCTAAGTGCGTAACAATTTCATATATGCCGTGACCATACGCTTCAGCTTTTACAACAGCCATTAATTTGCATTTTTGTGGCATTGCCCCTTTTAAGACTTTTACATTATGCTCCAGATTGTTCAAATCAATTTCTAAATAAGCTCTGTCAGTATCTGTAGTATGTTTTGCTTTTTTCGGCTTGTATTTATTCCACATTGCCGTTAAGACCACACCGAACACTACTGAAGTCAAGCAGACCATAAAATAATGTACGATACTGTTTTCCACAAGCAAACTTTGTAGATGAAACAATCTGGAAAACAACCGTATAACTACAATCATCATTGGATGAATGATGTAGATAATCAGCGATGTTGTTCGTAGAGTTACAAAGCGTTTCCCTTTGAAATGCAGAATGACATTGAATAAGAAATACATACACGGCAACAAAAACACATACATACTGTCGTGTCGTTGCCAATCAAAATGATGCAAGGCAATAGCTTCTCCAAACATCAGAACGAAGCAACAGCAAATCCCAAGATACTTTTTCCAAATGTAATTTGTGGGCGATTATCAGCTATAAACCCGCCAATTATAAAAAATACAGGGGCAAAGAAAATACCGTTTCTTGTATAATCGGTCACTTGGAAAATATAGCTATATAAGCTATTCAAACATGAAATCTTTTCAGTAATTCCATAGTAGCTATCTCCAAACAAACCGATTAGGGTTCTTCTACTGCTTGAAGTGTCAATTCGTATTTTCCGTCCAGTGAATTGGAGGTATCAACAGTTGCCTTCTTATAATTTGTAATATAAGAATAATCGGTATTTTCTTCCTTCCAATCTTTTTAGTGTCCACGAATATCCAGTTCTTTCAATAGAGAATTACTGCTTCCCCATGAATATACAATGTAATATCCGCTGTCATTTATTCCTTCCGAGAATTTCAGCGTTCCGTGTTCAATCACCTCAACAGACTGTCCTTCCTGAACTTCCACAAGGTAATCCCATTCACTACTCCTATAATCTGAATAATATGTATTCAGTTCCTCCAAAGACAATTCACTCCTGATTAGGATTGCTCCGAAATATTGCATCCCATTTCCATTACCCGTCAGCTTGCCTGTCTGTGACAACGACTCTATCAATTCCGTTTCCTTTGGCAGAGGGATTTCACATAATGCCTTTTCCAACTTATAGGCTGTGTAGTTATTTATAAGTGGGATTAACAAACTTCCACCTATCAATACAACTGCTGCCAATATTCCAACTAATTTTAACTTTTTCATGTGTTCTCCTCCTATAATGTATTTGTGGTGGTTAGATACCTTTCAGCCAGAAAGGACTAACCATTCCGTTGCTTAAGCTGTATAATGAGTGGGCATTGGTGTGACGGTGTTCTCCTTGGACCCATTGGCGTCCGTAGTAAAGCC
>JAFUTQ010000015.1 GCA_017484135.1 Lachnospiraceae bacterium | reverse complement strand
TCATCCATCAAAAAGGGTGATTTCGAGGGTGTAAGGTGGCAATATCAGACACCTTTCTGGTGAATTGCTACCATATATTTTTAAAAAATAGTCGGAAAACAGATTATCGATGATATCGGTTAATTAATCAGCGTTTCCCTAGACATCTCAATAAAAATTCTCTTAGGCGGAGCCGAAAGAATCTGCTGCAATTCTTTAATGATCAATAATGTCTGCCAAACCATCCTCTTAACCGGTGCGAAAAAATAGAACTCTTCCAAATCTTCAAACTGAAATTCTGTCAAAGCTTTCATACTGTTATCATATTGATTTTCAATACACTCCCGGAATGTAAACTGTTCACTTTTTATAAGTTCCATAAGATTCAAATTATAGTCCCACATTGCCCGAATCAGTGTAATATCTTCTCCGCTTTCCTTATCCTGTCCCTTCATATCCAGGAACGCTTTTGAAAGCCTTCCCCAATCTTTAAATTTAAAGCCGAGTATTCTTTTTATCTGGGAATCTGTAAGCTTTATACTGCTATCGCTGGTCATTCCATAGCTTTCTTCCAGTTTCTCCTTCAGAATGTTTCTCGCTTCTCCATATATGGTGCTCCAATATACAATATTTTCAACTATTTCAATATATGGATCTTCATCTATATGTCCTTCAAAAACAGTTCGGAATTTTCCATATGTAGACAAGGAGCTATTAATCGTAATATCAATTCCTGAAAGTTGGCTTTCATCCTCCATGATTCCGCGATTGATCAGATACCTGATCAGCTGATTCCGGGTCACTCGCTTCCCCTTTTTAAAGAGATCATTATATATATCTTGTTTTAAGTCAACCGGAATACGCACATCTTTGATTCGTATATTATTGAGTTCATTTAGCACACAATATTTCTGATATTTTAGCGAGTTTTTAGGCATGACTTTTTCACCGGAAATATATGTGCATTTCCTGATCATCTTTTTTATAAACTCCTCTGATGTAGCTTTCATGTCTATTTTTTCATTGATATTCCATGGAAGAACTAGTCCATCCTCTTCTCCGGGTTTTCTGACTACCCATCCATTTCCATTCATTTCACTACTCTTTTTCGAAGTGGGCCCCACATAATATGGAATTTGGAACGAGAATAATTGTATAATTCTTTCCGAAACAGAATTGCCATACTCGTCCTTCTCTTTCAAAAATGGCAGATATTCTTCCGCATTATGAAGAATCGCCCTCATTTCCTTCATATGTACCTGATTGGGTATCACGCCATTTGAAGCCGTTAACTGCTTTGGCATAAATCGATTCACTTCTATTTCTTTCAGTACATATTGTATCTCAGCATCCGCACTGTCCCACTTTCCTAATTGTTCTTTTATTGTCTTATAAAAATCTTCTCGTTTACGACCTTTGATATTTCTTCTAATCTTTTTTTGAGAATTGGTCGAATTCACATATGCACTGTATGTTCCCTTCTTCATCTCTCTAAACATTGCATTGTATTCCTCCTCCGAAGAATATTTTTTATAAATTTTCTTGAGTATCCGCAAGTCTTCCTTGTGCTTTTCATAATCTGCCACTCGCGCTTCTGAAAGATACTCGCGCCCTCGCAAGATTCCAGCCAATGCACCAATGTCATAAATCTCTTTCATCCGTTCAATTGCCTGAACGAATTCCTCTCCCAGTTTGGTATTCAACTCATCCGCTTTATCATCATATCCCTCTTTGGAAAACTCTATATCCACATCATCCTCTTTTATTAATGTTTCATTGAATACTGAAGCTTTCTCCTTTAAACCACATATCAATCTTATGACTGCGTATTCTTGTTTGTTTTTTTTGCTTATCTGACATAGTGCCGCTATTCTTTCAGATTTCCCTGTTCTTGAATCTCCCGTGTCACTCAATATCTCCTCCATCTTGCCAAAGTCCACCTCCATCGGCAAATGAATTTCCAAATATTCTGATAAATATGAGATCAATTCTGAGTATGCCACTTCTAATTTTCTACTTTCTCCATCAGATGATACTGTGGCGTTCAAAAAATGCCCACGATGCTTAAACATATTAAGCAACGCTAAATAAACGAGGCGTACATCATGTGGTTCAGGATCATTGATAAGTTCCAATCTAAGATGAAAAATAGTTTTATATTTTTTGTAATAATCTTTATCCACAAACCCTAAATCATCAAATACCCCATTGTTCGATGTCAAACGCTTATCCTTATCTCCGTCTTCATATATATATTTACTATTTTCCATACGTATATAAAAATCAGGATCCATTTTGTTTATTTCATCAGCAAAATATTCTTTTAACAAGCCTATTCGTACCTGCTCTCTCTGACGGCGTCTACGGCTTATTCTTTTGCTCCTGCGTTTCGCCGCAACCTCAGCTTCGTCGAATTCTCTGATTCCCCACAGGTCTTTTCCCTTCGCACGCAGCAAATGATATTCCTGATCTGTGACGGCCCACCCTACTGAATTCGTTCCCATGTCTAATCCAAGATAATACTCTTTTTGTTCCTTCATTCTCAAGTCCTCCTTAAAATTAATGTTGACAATCCCATTGTTACATGTTATTCTACAAGAGAATTAACAAGGCGAGTGCAAATAAGGTTTATCCGAACACGTCGAATATTCGACCTGCATTGTGCAGATTCAAAAGACTTGGAAACAAGTCTTTTTGTTTTTATATTTTTCTTACTGGCTCCGAACATATCTGCATTATACCCCATCCCCCACCACATTCCAACCCAAAAAGCCCGCCTGTACCCACACAGTCCAAACCTTCGGACACGATGAATACAAACAGGCTTCAAATCTGCACTTATTTCATATAACCTATTTCCCTATAACTCATGATCTATAATCTCCGCAGCGCTCCCGCCAGTGCATCGATATCACCGGGCGAGTTGTACAATGCAATCGTCGGCCGGACGGCGCTCTCCAATCCGAAGCGTCTGAGTACCGGCTGGGCACAGTGATGTCCGGTGCGGACGGCAATGCCGTATCGGTTCAGATACTCGCCAACCT
The DNA here is from genome assembly GCA_017484135.1 of Lachnospiraceae bacterium. Lineage (GTDB taxonomy): Bacteria > Bacillota > Clostridia > Lachnospirales > Lachnospiraceae > Roseburia_C. The sequence continues at coordinate 50,233 of JAFUTQ010000015.1, read as the reverse complement.
CCTCATCGGAATGACCGTCCAGCTTAAAGGCGAGTGCGCTCGATTTATTCGCCGCATTCCCCACAAGATGGAGTCCCGGAATCTTTCTCAGCTCGGACAAACCGTAGGTCAAAAGCTCATGCTCCCACTGATGAATCGCAGGCATTCCGATCTGGTTTAAGTATTCGAGTGCCGCACCCAGACCTACCGCGTCTGCGATGCTGCCCGTTCCCGCCTCAAACTTGTTTGGTGCGGGATTGTATACGGTGCGCTCAAAGGTAACATCCTTGATCATATTTCCGCCGCCGTGATAGGGTCTTGCTGCCGAGAGCAGCTCCTTCTTTCCATACACGGCTCCGATTCCCGTCGGTGCAAATATTTTGTGCCCCGAAAATACAAAGAAATCTGCATCCAATGCGGTCACATTGACCGGAATATGTGCAACGGACTGCGCTCCGTCGATCAGGATCCGGACGCCATGTCTGTGAGCAATCGCAATCAACTCCTCTACCGGAGTCACGGTTCCCAGCACATTGGAGACATGCGTTACCGCCACGAACTTCGTCTGCTTCGTAAACAGCTTCTCATACTCGGAGATGATCAGCTGTCCGCTCTCATCACAGGGAATAACCTTGAGCACCGCTCCGGTCTCCTCCGCAACGATCTGCCACGGCACAATGTTCGCATGATGCTCGAGAATGGATACGATGATCTCATCGCCGGGCTTTAACAGCGGCTTCACATACGCCTGTGACACCAGATTGATTCCCTCGGTTGTGCCGCGGACAAAGATGACATCGTCCTTTGACGGCGCGCCGATAAAATCTGCAACGGTCTGTCTGGCCGCCTCATATGCATCGGTCGATCTTGCCGCAAGCTCATGCGCCCCGCGGTGCACGTTGGAATTCTCATGCTCATAATAGTATGAGAGCCTGTCTATGACTGCGCGCGGGCGCTGTGTCGTAGCGCCGTTATCCAGCCACACGAGCGGGTATCCGTTTACGATCTCCGAAAGAATCGGAAAGTCAGACCGGATCTGACTGAGGCTCTTTGAGCCTATATAAATATTCTCATTATTACTCCGGATCGCGTCGCTTCCTGACTGAACCGTATACGGAGATTCTCCTCTCTGAGGATTCTCTGCCGATTTTACATTTGCGCGGATCTCTCCGTCGCCCACCGGTCCTTCGGAAAAGCTCTCGGGCGGAATGATCTGAGCCACCCTTTGCTCAAACTCCTCGCTTTCCAACGAATCGGGAAACTGGGACTGCGGACCGTTTGTCAAACGATAGTCCTCGTTTTCGGCAGAATTCCACAGAAGGTTTGCCAGCTGTTCGATTCTTTCAACGTCCGGTGTTCCGAATGCTCCTTCATCTATCGTAATCATAATACTCACCCACCTCTACATCTTCAAGCACCGCAATCGCATCATCCGCAAGAATTGCTGCGGAGCAGTACAGTGAAAGCAGATAGGATGCAACGCCCTTGTCATCGATGCCACGGAAACGAACCGACAGACCTCTGGACTGCTCGTTCTTCAGCCCTGCCTGATACAATCCGATTACGCCGCGCTTTGCCTCACCGGTTCGAAGCAACAGAATGTTGGTCTTTCCGCTCTGGCTGGTAGGATTCTTTTTCCCGTCTACAAGCAGCTTATCCGTAGGAATGATCGGGATTCCTCTCCAGAGGATAAAGGTGCCTCCTGCAATATTTGCGGTAACAGGCGGAACTCCTCTCTTGGTGCACTCTCTCTCAAATGCTGCGATCGCACGAGGATGTGCCAAAAAGAAGGACGGCTCCTTCCACACCTTGCTGATCAGCTCATCCAGATCATCCGGAGTCGGTGCTCCATCGCTCTGTACCGGCTGAATTCTCTGTGAGTCTGCAATATTTTTAAGCAAGCCGTAATCATCGTTATTGATGAGCTGGCTCTCCTGTCTCTCTCTCAGACTCTCGATGGCCAGTGCAAGCTGCTCCTCTGTCTGATCGTAGGGTGCACTGTACACATCCTCAATCGCGGTATTTACGTTGATGATCGTAGAAATGGAATTTAACCGGTACTCTCTGGGCTCAACCTCATATTCGATATAGCCCTGCGGTATGATGTCAGACTTTTTCGTCTGGCTGCAGAGTGTATCCAGAGGAGTATCCCCCTCAACGACGCGGTTTACCCGGTAAATTCCTGCCTCCAGTCCCTTGAACTCCAAAAATCTCGGCAGCCACTTCGGTGTGATCGCGCCATACTGCGGTCTTGTCTTGGTGACCTTCGCCAGATTATACGCAGCCGGTGCACCTAATGCGTTGATTCCTTCTTTTACTTCGTTTGCCATGTTTATTTTTCCTCCTTAATTATAGCCATGCTCCCTCATTGGGGAATATGATCTGTGATGTTGTATCCAGTCCGCCTTTTAAGTTGTACATCGGACCTTCATAACCTGCCTCACGCAGCGTGCGTATGGCAAGGATACTTCGTTTGCCTTCTCTACATACAAAGATGGTGTCAATCCCCGGGTCAAGCTCCTTCTGCCTTCTGGCCAGCTGACCGATCGGAATTGTGATCGCTCCCGGAAATCTGAGTATGGATCGCTCATGGGGTTCTCGGACATCCACAATCGTTATGGGCTCTCCCGATGCAATCCGCGCTGCCAGCTCGTCTCCCTCGATTCCTTCGATGGGCTCCTCGTCCGGTTCTTCCTTCAATCCGCAGAAATCTTCATAGTCAATTTCTTCTATGTGATGAAGCGTCCTGTGTTTGCCGCACACCGGACACCCGGCATCCTTTACGGTTTCAACATAATTTGTTCTGAGATTCCACGTATCAATGCTGATGGCTTTTCCGCTCAACGTCGTTCCGGTTCCTGTCAAAAGCTTGAGAACCTCGGTTGCCATCAGACCTCCTACGACGCCGGGCAGCGGTGACGCAACCCCCGCCTCTGAGCATGTGGGTACCAGCCCGACAGGCGGCGGTGAGGGGTACAGACATCGGTAGCATGGTCCTGTACTTTCGCCCAAAATCGTGACAAAGCCCTCAAACTGGTACATTGCACCGAACACCTCGGGCTTTCCCGCAAGTACACAGGCATCACTGATCAGATAGCGCGATACAAAATTATCTGTGGCATCCACGACGACATCATAGTCTGCAATGATATCCTCTACGTTTTCCGAGGTCAGCTTTTCCTGATAGACCACCGTGTTCACCAAAGGGTTCAGCTTCTTAACAGAATCCTTGGTGGCAGCAGCCTTCGGTCTGCCCACATCTCTGGTTCCATAGGTCGTCTGGCTCTGCAGATTGGATACTGCGACCTCATCAAAGTCCACAATCCCTATGGTGCCTACGCCTGCTGCCGCAAGCCGATTGACAACTACTCCGCCCAGCGCTCCCAGCCCCGCAACCAGCACCTTGGCGGCCATGATCCGCTTCTGACCCTTGACATTGATCTCACGCAGCTGCAGATGATTGGAATACCGCTCAATCTGCTTATTGTCCAGCGCGACCTCCTTCATTCGTTCCTTTGAAATCACGCTCTCCCGTTTGTCCGTCTCCTGACTTCCCCCTGCGATTGCGGGAATCAGCAGCACGAAATCTCCGTCTTTGACCTCACTTTTCAAGCCCTTGAGCGAATAGATATTTTTATCGTTTATGTAAACATTTACATATCCCCGGATCTCTCCGTCCTCATCAAAGACTCCTTTGAGCACGTCCGGGTATTGATCTGCCAGCGCATCAAATACCTCTTTGATCGTACTTCCTTCCGCCGAAAATTCCGGCACCCTGTCTGTAAAAGACCGGAGCGATGCCGAAATCAAGACTTTTACTGCCATAAACTTTCCCCTTTATCTGCTATATTCTGTTTGTTTCTTAATTCCTACTATTCTAATATAATTACTATGATTTCACTGATTGAAATACTACTCTAATGTAGGCTGTTTGTCAATAGTTTCTTCAAAAAAATTACTATAACTTTACTGTTTGGTTGTGGAATATCGGACGCTGCCAGCACGATATAGTATTCTTCGGGGCACGCTCTCGCTACGCGAAAAACGCAGCGGTGCTAGGCTTGCAAAATACGCAAGCCAAGAACCGGCGTTTTTCAAGTGCCCCGAGAGAATACTATATCGTGCTGGCAGCTGTTTATTGGCAACGAACCGGATTGTAAATCGGGACAGGAAGTAGTAAGATACTTATGATAGCATGTCAGTTTTGAAAAAAATGTGAAATTATGCCGATTAATTCACACAGAAACAGGAGAAATGCCTTGACAAAAATCCTACTGAAACAATCTGATTTTGAAAAAATTTTGAATCATGCGCGTTTGGAATTTCCCAACGAGGCCTGCGGACTGATTGCAGGGAGAGACGAAAAGACGGCAAGCGGATGGAAACGCACCATAGAAAAGGTTTATCTTTTGAGCAACATGGATCAATCCAACAGTCATTTTTCCATAAATCCTTCGGAACAACTCCAGGCTCTGAAGGATATGTGCGCCAGTGGCATGAAACCGCTTGGCAATTGGCACTCACACCCCGAAACCCCTGCCATACCATCCGGGGAGGATATCCGTCTTGCCTTTGACAGCGGGGCAAGCTATCTGATCCTGTCATTGCAGGATGCAGATGCCCCGGTGCTTTGTTCCTATCATATTGAAGGAGCTACGGTAGAAAAGGAAGCGCTTACAGTGCTTTCCGAATGATTGCAACCCCCATGGCATACGGGCCGGTGTGAACGCTGATACCGGCACCGATCTGATAGATCGGGATCCGGCTCTCGGAAATGGAGTAGCCATTGTCATGTAACATTTTGACAATCTCGCTGCGCCATGCAACCGCTTCCTCATAATCATACCCAAATCCTATATCGATCATGTAATCATTGAGATCGATATTCTGCTCTTTCAGATGCTCCAGCAGAAGGTTTCTGCTCTTTAGCAGGCTGTTCTTTCGCCCGCGACTGATACCCGATGCAAAAATTTCTCCCTCCTTGAGCGTAATAATCGGTCGGATTCCCAACACGTTGGTGGCCGCTGCGGCAACTCTGCCGATCCTGCCGCCCTTTGCGAGATAATCAATATTTCCTATGGTAAAGAAAATACGTCCTGTTTTCCTGATCTCTTCCAGCCGCTCCACACTTTTCTCAAAATCCCATCCCGCATCTCTCAGCTTTGCCGCTTCCAACACATACAGTCCCTGACATACGGTATTGATCATGGAATTGATCACTGCAATTTTTGCATCGGGATAGTCTTCCAAAAGCATCTCCCTTGCATTGCACGCAGACTGATAGGAGCCGCTGAACTTTGTGGTAATGCAGATACAAATGATCGGAATGCCACGCTCCACGCAGGGCAGAAAGGCATCCATATAGTCCTGCGGGGAGGGCATAGAGCTCTTAGGAATATTTTTCGGCTCATCTACCATTTTCTGATAGAAATCCCTGATCCCGATCTCCAGCTTTTCTTTATAATAATTCTGATCATCAAAGGAAACATAAAACGGAACTACCGTTATGTTCTTTTCTTCCGCCAGCTCCGTCGGCAAATCGCAGGAACCGTCACTGAAAATATGAAATAATTCATCCATCACAATCATCCTCTATCATATATATATTATATGATAGAGGATATCATAATATGATAATTGTTGCAATATATTTTCGATTAATTTTCTATGTTTTATGGTTATATATAATTTTATATGTAGTTTTTTATACTACATCTTTCCTCCTCACACCCAAATGATTTACTCCGCAGCACACGCGAAAAAATGCTTTGCATTTTTTCGCTGACGGGCTTTCGCCCTATCAAAATCAACACGGATCATTCCGTCTGCTAGCAGCCGAATGATCCGCTTTTGATTTTGGTGCTGCTCAATGCTTGCATCATATCATCCAAAAATTGTCCGTACACACAATCTTGCGATAGGTCTCAAAACGTGTCCATTTATTATGAAATTCCATCTTCTCCTGCTCATTCAGTGTCTTGTATGTCTGAATGTAACGGTCTGCCTCATCTTTCACAGACACTCTGACTGCAAATCCCTTCTCATCCAGAATCGGTAGTCCCATAAACTGATACTGTGACAGCGGGATGATATCTGCCACCCTGCGGTCGCGTATGAGAACTGCCGCATCGTCCTCCAGCGCAAGAATATCGAAGTAGTCCGGGTATTTGAAGCTGTCTCCCTCAACCGGTACCTCATCTCCCACATGGTAGGTCTTGCCATCGGTATTGCTCTTAGACAGAAACGCGTTTTCCAGGTTGAAGTAAAATTCTTCGAAGATATAGCCCCCTGTCTTGATCTCATCCTTTTCAAAGTATGGCTTTTCTCCGCTTTCGTCTGCAGCTGCTACCACACCGCAGGCCGATGTCATATGCGTGACGCGGTCAATCAGAATCAGCTCTCCCAGCGCAGGATTCTTCAAAAAGACATCTACCACGATCTTTTCCGCGAACTCCAGCTCACACAGAGCAATCTCGTTTTTCTCAATACAATTTGCCTCAAGATGTTCTCCGGTGTTTACATCAACCTTATAAAAGATATTTCTTATCGTGCCCGGAATCTTTTTGGTTCCCAGCTTGATCAGATACTCCTTTCCGATCATCAGGCGGTCATCATCCATCCACAGTAGCGTGGCAGTTACCCGTCCGGCAATCGGAAGATTTTCGCTGTCCGCCAGCACACAGCCGCGGCTCACGTCAACTTCACGGTCCAGCTGGATCGTCACTGCCTGCCCTGCAGACACTTTGTCACTTTCCCGGTCTCCCACCAGAATGCTTTTGACCGTAGCCGACTCATCACTCGGAAGTGTGATAATCGTCTGCCCCACTTTGACAAAGCCGCTTTCAATTTGTCCCTGGAATCCACGAAACTCATGATTCGGGCGGCACACACGCTGAACCGGCATGTAGAAATTCGTCTGCTCCGAAACCTCAGACACGTCCACGGTCTCCAAATGGGCAAGCAGTGTTTTTTCCGTATACCATGCCATCTTTTCGGATTTCTTGGTTACGTTGTCTCCCTCTGTGGCACTCACCGGAATGATCACCACATCCTCCAGCTGCAAAAGCTCTGCCAGCTCCCGGATTTGCTGTTCAATCTCATGAAAACGGGTCTCGGCATAATCCACCAGATCCATTTTATTAACTGCAAACACAAAATGCCGGATTCCCATCAGAGAGCAGATTCTCGAATGCCTGCGGGTCTGCACCAGCACCCCCTGCCCCGCATCTACCATGACGACTGCCAGCTGGGCGAAAGAGGCACCCACCGCCATATTTCTGGTGTATTCTTCATGCCCCGGTGTGTCTGCCACGATAAAGCTTCTCTTGTCTGTCGTAAAATAGCGATACGCGACATCAATGGTAATTCCCTGCTCACGCTCCGCCATCAACCCGTCTAAAAGGAGCGAATAGTCAATTTCTCCTCCCCGGGAGCCCACCTTGCTGTCGAGGAGCAGCGCTTTTTCCTGATCCGCATACAACAATTTCGAATCATATAAAATGTGTCCGATCAGGGTAGATTTTCCGTCATCCACACTTCCGCATGTGATAAATTTTAATAATCCGCTCATCAAAAATACCCCTCTCTCTTTCTCTTTTCCATGCTGGCAGCGCCGCCGTCCGAGTCAATCACACGACTGGTACGCTCACTCTCCACAGAGCTCAAGGTCTCCGCAATGATTTCATCCAACGTATTCGCCTCAGATTCGATTCCCCCGGATAAGGGATAACAGCCCAGGGTACGGAACCGAACCTTTTTCAGCACCGGAGTTTCTCCGGGATTTAAGCGCATCCGGTCATCGTCCACCATGATGATATTGCCATCCCGATAGACCACCGGGCGCTCTGCTGCAAAATACAATGGCACGATCGGAATATCCTCCCGTTTGATATACTCCCAGATATCCTTTTCCGTCCAATTGGAAATCGGAAATACCCGGATACTCTCCCCTTTGTTGATTTCGGTATTGTAAAGCTTCCACATCTCCGGCCGCTGATTCTTCGGATCCCACGCATGGGAGGCATTGCGGAAAGAGAATATCCGCTCCTTGGCGCGGCTCTTTTCCTCATCCCGTCTGCCGCCGCCGAAGGCCGCCGTAAAGCCATATTTGTTCAATGCCTGCTTCAATGCCTGCGTCTTCATCACATCCGTATAGGCCGAGCCATGATCAAAGGGATTGATTCCGTTCTTTACTCCCTCCTCGTTGATGTACTCTAACATCTCAATACCCAGCCGCTTTGCCGTCTCATCGCGAAAGGTAATCATATCTTTGAATTTCCATGTGGTATTGACGTGCAGAAACGGAAAAGGCGGTTTTTCCGGATAAAAGGCTTTCATGGCCAGATGCAGCATGACCGAACTGTCCTTCCCGATGGAATACAGCATGACCGGCTTTTCGCACTCCGCAGCGACCTCCCGAATGATGTAGATTGCCTCTGCTTCCAGCTCGTCTAAATGTGTTAAGTTACTCATTGGACATCCTCCTAATATCTATTTGCGTTTTTCCGGTTGATCTCAATTACCTTCTGCGTCCCATCATATTTATGTATCTTCCATTGAAGAAGATCCCCCTCGCTGACCACATGCATGGTGCTTCCGTTTCCTCCGATATCTGCACCGAGGAAGAAATCGATCGCTCCCTTCGGGCACTCCTTGACACAAGAGACACAGCCCCAGCAATCTTTGGGATAGCGCATATATGCCTTTCGCTCCGACAGCTCAATCAGGCTGCCCGGACACACATTGACACATTTGCTGCAGCCGATACATTTTTCCGGATTAATTCGTATGCTCATAGCGCTCCTCCTTTACGAGATCGCGAAGAAATACCTTGATCTTTCCATCCTCAAGCCGGGAATTGACATAGGCAAAATATGCCTCGTCGATGCCGGGATGATCCAGATTTTCATTAAACGCATGCCATCTCGTCTCCTTACGCCCCATCAGATGCGCGATCAATGACCTGCACACTACCAGCCGCTCCTTCAATTCATAGGCAAACAACAGCTCATGCATATCATCCGCCTGTACATGCTCAGCCAAAGCAGTGAGCCTTTCAATCTTTTCCTCCGCCATGCGAAGCTGTCTCTCATTGAACTGATAATTCGTACCGATCCCTCCGGCATAGGCATCCATGACCTTCTGCATGGCTTCCTCTAAATCCTCTATAGAAAACAGCGGGTTCTGCTCCGCCAGAATCGCCTCATAGCCTGCAATGACTGCATCCTCCTGCAGTGTCAGCGCCTCCGGATTCTGATTCTGATTTTGATTCCCGTACTTTTGTATGATATCAAGCGCCGCGATTTTCCCTTCCGCCAGAGCTCCGGTCACATACTTCTGCGGACAGCCTCCCGCCACATCTCCGGCCGCATACAGTCCCCGGATGGTGGTTTCACGGTGGGTGTTGACCCAATATCCGCTGGCCGTGTGTCCGCCCACGATATAGGGCTCTGTTCCCTCGATCTCCACGTCCTGCTGACTGGGATTTTTGCCGCTTTCAATCCATTTTAAGGTCTGGCTGGGTGCCATATTCAGATAAGCCTTCAACAAATCGTCATCCTGCTCCGGTCGGATTTCCGTCGTCTTCAAATAACAGGGCCCATGTCCCAGCTGATTCTCCCGCACGGTTCCGTACACCCGCTCACTGGTGGTAATCCCGTACTGATCTTCATATACATCGCCCCGGGAATTGATCTGCTTGGCCTTTACCCCCTGTGCGATGGTTCCCGTAGGGGCAATGGTATCCTTGCAGCGCAGAGCGATAAAGCGCATCTCAAAGGATGTCATCTCCGCGCCCGCACGAATTCCCATGGCATATCCGGCTCCCGTATTAAACGGCGGATACCACATCTTGTGTCTGGAAAAGCCGGGATTATTCGGCCGGTATAAGCCTGCTGCCCCGCCGGTAGCAATGAGCACGGTTTTTGCATGAATGACATATGCGACAGGCTCCTTGATCGAAAAGCCCACTGCCCCATACACCTGTCCGTCCTGTACCAGCAAATCGGTAATATTCACATGATTCAAAACCTCGACATTTTCGGCATGCTGCACCGCCTGTGCCAGAATCGGTTTGAAGTTCTCTCCGTTGATCTTGATATTCCGATTGCCCCGCGCCACATAATTACCATTTTCATCCTTTAATATGACCAGTCCCAGCTGCTCCATATCCGCGGTCACTTCATTGAACCGCTCCGCCGCCGTCAGAAGCAGGTCGCTTCGCACGATTCCATTGGCATCCTTCGTGGCATAATCCACATAATCCTGCGGCTTTCGCCCCGGCAGAATATAGGCATTGATGGCATTTACCCCCGCCGCCAGACAGCCGCTCCGCTTAATATTCGCTTTTTCTGCAATCAAAACAGACATGTTGGAATTGCGGCTGACAGTTAGTGCGGCATAGCAGCCTGCCGTACCTCCACCGACAATCAACACATCTGTGGTTATCTGCTTACGATCCATATCTATTGCTTTCCTTACTATTCTATGATTCCCTGATCTCAATCGGATGTACCGTTACATTCTTCTCTTTGTCAACCCCAAAGGACTTTAACACCGGATTGTCCTGCTCCATAAGGGAAAGAATCATATACTCCGCAGTGGAATCATACGCCAGCCGCTTATCCTCCTCAGACGGACGGGACGGCGATTCCGGGTGGGAGTGAAAATTCCCCAGCATAGTAAGCCCGTTGGCTCTGGCATCCTTTACCGCTGCAAGCTGCTCCTTCGGATCCATGGAAAAGTGCTCGTTGCTCGCGTCAATATTGGTCAAAAGATACACCTTTTTGATTTCCTTGACGTCTCCCTCGATTTCCCCTGCAATCAGCCCGCAGGACTCATTCGGCAGACCGTCGATGCAATGTTTTAAAATCTTCTCGTAGTCTGCCTTCTGCAAAATCACCATGTGTGCACCTCCTGTCAATGCTTCATATCACATTCTGCCTGCTCATAATCGATCAGCTCTGTGATGGTCGGGTGCTCTCCACAGATGGCACAGCCCTTATCACGCGGCAGTTTTACCGTGCGAAATTCCATCTTTAACGCATCGTAGGTCATCAGTCTTCCGGTCAAAAGCTCTCCCTGCCCGGTAATATACTTCACCGCCTCCATTGCCTGCAGGCTTCCGATGACACCGCCCATAGCTCCGATTACTCCGGCCTGCTTACAGGTAGGCACCGCATCCTTTGGCGGCGGATTTTTGAATACACAGCGATAACACGGTCCCTGATCGGGCACATAAGTCATCAGCTGTCCGCGGAAACGAATGATTCCCGCATGAGAAAACGGCTTTTGGGCTTTCACACAGGCGTCATTGATCAAAAACTTTGCGGGGAAATTATCGGTTCCGTCAATGATGAAATCATAATCCGCAATCAGCTCCATGATATTTTCCGATGTGACAAAGGTACGGTAGGTATTGACCGTTACATCCGGATTGATGGCCTGCATCGTCTCTGCCGCCGATTTTACCTTTGCTTTTCCGATATCTGCGGTGCTGTGTATAATCTGCCTCTGCAGATTGGACAAATCCACCTCATCCGCATCCACGATGCCGATGGTGCCCACGCCTGCTGCCGCCAGATACATGGCCGCCGGTGCGCCAAGCCCCCCTGCTCCGATGATCAGCACCTTTGCATTCAGCAATTTCTTCTGTCCCTTCACACCGATTTCTTTTAAGATGATATGACGGGAATACCGTTCCAGCTGTTCGTTGGTAAATGCCATTATCTAGCTCCTCCTCCCATAAAGTACAAGAACTCGATCACATCTCCGTCCTTGAGCACGGTCGTATCAAAATTGTCACGCTCTACGAACTCATCGTTGATGGTTACGGTGACATACAACGGATTCTCTACGTCCTCCTTCTCGATTAACTGCGGGAGTGTCAATCCCTCTTCGTATTCCTTCTTATTTCCTGCTACTGTAATTGTCATGATTTTTCTCCTCTCCTATTTTCGTTTTTATACACCTATTAGGTCTTCAATCTCATCCTTTGACGCCGCGCCCTTAAGCCGCGCCACCTCTGCTCCCGCCTCAAAATACAACAGGGTTGGAACAGACATTACCTTGTACTGCTCTGCCAGCTCCTCGTCGTAATTTACATTTACCTTGACAACCTTGATGGCATCCTCATTCTCATCCTCGATATCCCCCAGCATGCCGGACATCATTTTGCACGGAATACAGGTATCCGAATAGAAGTCTACCAACACCGGCTTTTCAGACTTTAATACGACTTCCTCGAAGCTGTCTTTGTTGACTCTTGCCGCCATAGTAATCTAATCCTCCACTTTTCTTACAATGAGGGTGTAGGTTCCGTCGTCGTTGGATTCCAGTTTCAGGACCTGATGTCCCTCTTCCTTCAGACTCCGGGGTACATTCTGTACCGGCTCTCCATCGTTTAAGCGGATAGAAAGCACCTCTCCGTCATCCAACTCCTCCAATGCCACCTTTGCCTTTACAAAGGTTACCGGACAAACTACATCCGTAATGTCCACTGTCTCATAAATCGTGTAATCAGCCATGATATGCCTCCTCTATCTTCTCATAAAATTCTTCTCTGCCCACACGGTCCAGCGTAAATTTGAACCGCTCGCTGGGCTTTGCATAATCTGCAAAAAACTGAATCGCCGCATCGGTAATCCGGAACAGCTGCTCCTCGGACGTGACTAACGGCAGCGGGGACTCTCCCTTATTGATCTCATTTCCAAACAATCCGCCAAAGGACAGGATATATGCCGGCTCGGCATCCCAGGCATCCGTCGGGCAGGATTTTGCGCAGCGACCACAATAGTTGCACTTGTCATAGTCCACATTCACTTTCCCGTCTTTGATCGTGATCGCATCGGTACGGCATGCCTTTTCGCAGACCCCGCAGCCGATACATTTGTCCTCTATGTATTTGATATCCAGCGCACCCTTGACACCCACATCATTTTCCTCTGCCTTCAGGCAGTTGTTCTGGCAGCCGGTAACACCAAACTTAAACTTGTGCGGCAGCTCCCTGCCAAAATAACGCTCGTTCAGCTGCTTGGCGATTCCGTAGGTATCGATATTTCCGCTGGGGCAGATTTCGCTGCCCTGACATGCGGTTACGGTACGAACTCTCGGACCGCAGACCCCCGGTTTGCAGCCGCCCTTTTCCAGCTCATCCTTTACCTCTTCGATATCCTGCAGCTTGATGAAGGGAATTTCGACTCCCTGTCTGGAGGTAAGATGCACATGACCGTCCCCGTATTTCTCTGCCACCTCTGCAATCTTTTTTAAGTTTTCCGCGGTCAGCGTTCCGCCCACCACTGCAAGACGCAAGGAAAAGTTATCCTTTTGCTTCTGGCGCATAAACCCGCCTTTTTTTAATGTTCCATAGTCTACTGCCATATCACTGCGTTCCTCCTATCGCCTGTTTGAAATCCAGTTTTAAGTCTTCCACATCTTCTATCCCGACGCTGACCCGGATGAGATCCTCATAAACCCCGGCAGCGACACGCTCCTCCTCACTCAGATGGAGGGAAATCGTGGATGCAGGGTGGATGACCAGTGTCTTGGTGTCTCCGATATTTGATAAAATATATGGGATCTTCAAGGCATTTAGAATGGCAAAGGCTTTCTTCTTACTTCCGGTTCGAAGTGTGAGGATTGCCCCGTATCGGCCTCCCAGCTGTCTGTCTGCCAGCTCATGGTACGGACTGGAAGAAAGCCCCGGATAGTTGACAGTAATGCCATCCAACGTATCCAAAAACTCTGCCAGCTCTAATGCGTTACTGCATTGGCGTTCCATGCGAAGTCCCAGTGTCTCAATTCCCACCAGATTTAAGAATGCATTCTGGGGTGCCAGACATGCTCCCAGATTTCGGAACAGCCCGTTTCTCAGCTTTGCTATGTACGCCATGGGTCCAAATTTTTGATACGGTTTCAATCCCGGATAGCGTTCCAGATCCCACTTGAACTTGCTTCCTATGGTAAGGATCCCGCTGATACTGTCACTGTTTCCGTTAATATACTTCGAGGCCGAGTTGACCACGATATCCGCTCCCAGCTCTAACGGCCGGATCAGATAGGACGTGGTAACCGTATTGTCTATCATCAGTGGAATGCCATGTCTGTGCGCCGCCTCAGCCACCGCGGCTACATCGGTCACATCCAGTCTGGGATTTCCGATGGTCTCCGCAAAAAACAATCTGGTGTGCTCTGTCACTTCTGCCTCAAAAGCCTCCGGTGTGGCATCCCTTACATAGCGCACATGAATGCCGAAGGTTTCCAGATCCTCAAATAATTCTATGGTTCCGCCGTACAGGCCGGTACATGCAACCACCTCATCTCCCGATTGGAGAATATTCAGCATCGCATTGGACAAGGCCGCCATTCCCGAGGCACACGCCACACTGGCAAGCCCTCGTTCCAGCTTTGTGATCTTTTTTTCAAACGCATCCACCGTAGGATTGTTGATCCTTGTATAGGAAAAACCCATGGCTTTGTTGTCAAAAATTTTCTCCAGCTCCTCCGCAGTTGCATGCGCAAATGCGCTGGACTGGTAGATCGGTGTCATGGTCGCTCCAAAGGGATATGCATCCTTTCCGCCATGCAAAAGTGTTGTGTTAAATCCATATTCTGTCATACTCTTATGATTCACCTATTTCTTGTATAATGATGTGGAGAAATAACGGTCGCCGCCGTCCGGGAAAAGAACCACAATATTTTTTCCCCGATTCTCCGGGCGCCTTGCCAATGTAATCGCCGCATCCAAGGCCGCTCCGGATGAGATGCCCACCATCAGACCGTCTGTTTTCGCAATCTCTCTGGCGCGTTCAAACGCGGCATTGTTTCCCACCGGGATAATCTCATCTACAATCGAAAGATCCATGATTTTGGGAATGAAGCCTGCACCGATTCCCTGTATCGCATGAGGTCCCGGCTTTCCCCCGGACAAAACAGGGGAGGATGCGGGCTCTACCGCCACGATCCTGACCTTCGGATCTTTCTTTTTTAATGCCCTGCCGACTCCGGTAATTGTTCCTCCGGTTCCCACGGCTGACACAAAAAAATCAATTTTGCCGTCCGTATCGTTCCAGAGCTCTTCCGCTGTGGTCTTTTCGTGAATGGCCGGATTAGCTTCGTTTTCAAACTGCTGCAAAATGACGGCATTGCCATAGGCTTCCTTCAACTCATATGCCTTGGCGATCGCGCCCCGCATTCCCTCCGGACTCGGTGTCAGCACGATCTCCGTTCCCAATGCCTGCACGATCTTCCTTCGCTCCATGCTCATACTCTCAGGCATGGTAAGAACCAGATGCAGTCCCTTGCACGCCGCCGCAAACGCAAGTCCGATACCGGTATTTCCGCTGGTCGGCTCAATCAGGATGGTATCCTGATCGATCGCTCCGTCTGCAATCCCCTGCTCAATCATGGCATAAGCCACACGATCCTTTACACTGCCCAACGGATTAAAATATTCCAGCTTTGCGATGATATGTGCCTGTAGTTCCTCCCTCCGCTCATAATTGGTCAGCTCCAAAAGTGGAGTATTGCCAATCAGCTCCGTGAGCAGGCCCGCAATCTTCGCCATAGTGATACCGTCCTTTCCATCCCGCGTTTTCTGCCGTGAATTGTATCAATCATATACCTATTTTCCTACCTTGTCAATATGTTATTAAGTTTTTCTGATGGTTTTTGTTATGGAATTACTTTTCAGACTGTGGGAGAAACGAGAATTGTAAGAGGTCAGAGGTGGAGAACAGGAGGTCATGCCGGCGGAGCCGGCATTGACTCTTTGCACAAGAAATGTCAGGGGAATGCTAGCATTTCCCTGACATTTCTTGTGCAAAGGGTTCACATCGTTTCACGATGTGAACCTCCTGTTCTCCACCTCTGACCTCTTACAATTCTCGTTTCTCCCAAGTTCTCCCATGATCTTTTGAATCATATTCTCTCTCTTCAAAAACATCGTCTTCCGAAACCTTTGCCGAGGAGTGAATCGTTACGATATCCTGTTCGGCATCATAGGTAACGCTTACTCCATCGGAATATAAATCATCATCCTCTCCCAGATACATTCCGATCCAGCTTTTTCCCCCGTCCTCTGTGAAGTAAACATACTCTCTGTAGGCATGATAATCCGTCAAAACAATTCCCTCGTTCTCGGTACAAAAGCACATATCACACGGATAATTATGAATCGTATTCGAAAGATCTTCTACCATTTCCCAGCTTTCCCCGCCATCCTTTGTAATTTCCAGACGTTTCATCATTTGTGAGGCGGCAGGATCCGAGCAGGCCAGTGTATATCCCAGCTCGTCCGACACCATCGAGGTATAGTAGGTCACCGATTCAAAGGTTTCCACTCCCGTTTCCGTCTCTGCCTCTGTTTTTGCACATCCGCATCCAACGTTCAGTATGACCATCAGCATCAGCAAAAAGATTCCGATTTTGTTCCATTTCAACATCACAGTTACCCCCTTATATTAATTATTAATTCTGCGGTGGCATCTGCTGCGGCGGCTGTTGCTGTGACAACGGCTGCTGTTGCATCTGCGGCGGCATCTGCGGTCTCTGCTGCGGTGGCTTCCGCTGCGGTCGATTTGCCTTTTTCTTCTGACTATACTTTTGCAGTTTCTTGATCACAAATACCAGAATCGTGATAAATACTGCCCACAGGATCAGATCCGGTATATGAATTGCAAACCAAATGATGAACGCCCTGATTCCCCGGGCAATCTGATTGACACGATTGACAAAGCCGGTGGTAATCTGACTCCATGCCGATTCATCGGGCACCTCAATCAGCTGCTCCACCTCACGGATGCTCAGATAGACCGTAGAGTAATTTACCTTATTGTCATAGGTGCGCAGCTGGGATTCCATGCTCTCTATCCGGTAGCGAACTTCCGTCAGTTCACTTTCAATGGTAAGCATATCTTCCAGATTCTCCGCCTGCTCCAAAAGCTCCAGCAGACGTGCTTCCTGTGTCTCCAACGCCTTTCTGTGGCTTTCCAGATCCACATAGGACAGCGTAATATCCTCCACGCTGATCTGCTTGTTGGTGACATTCATCCCTTGTTCTACCGTTTTGATAAATTCATCCAGCTTTTTTTCCGGGACTCTCAGGGTATAATGGGCACTCCGGTCGTCCCGCTCATAGACACTTCCCTGATAGATGTCACTGCTTTCCACATATCCGCCTACCTCTGCAACCCGGTTTTCCACCTTTACCAGTATCTCGTCAAAATGCTCTGTCTCAACGGACAAATCCACTGTGTGGATCAGCTTCCGGTTCGTACTCTCTGCCGACTCCTGCACTTCCTCCGCCTGTTCCCCAAAGCTTTCTCCGGACTCATCTCCCTCATAATCATAGTCTGAATAATCGGAATACGCCTCATAGCTGTCGATGCTATTGGACGAATCCGCAATTTGACTGTAAGCGCCGCCTCCGCACCCACTTACCAGACACCCGACCACAAGCAGGCATCCCCACAACATCCTGTTTCTTCTTCCCATAATATCACTCCTCCTCTTACAATGTTAATTTTTTATTTATCTGGTTTGCAAAAATTCGTATTCTCGCGCAGCCGCCGTATCATCCGGATATTTGCTGATATACTCCTCCATGGCAGTCTTTGCCGATGAAAAATCCAAAAGCTGCTCATAAGCGTAGATCAGCTCTCTTCTCAGCTCCTGATCATTCTGCAGACTCTCGTCTGCATTCAGAATGAGCTTCAGATAATTGACTGCTCCTTCATAGTCGTTCAACTCCAGCTTCATAGTTGCGAGCCGGTTTAATGCTTCCGGATTATTTTCGTGATTCTCCGCATAGGCTTGGTAAAGCAGCTGGGCCTTCTCTGTTTCACCCTTTACCTCATACAATTCCGCAAGATAAAGCGGTGCATCCTCATGCTTCTTGTCGGACGCCTCATCCAACTGCTCCTGTGCATGATCGTAATCCCTCAACAGCAGATAAATCCGTCCTCTTTGTACATAGTCATATCCGGTTTTTCCCGTATTGTTCAGCGCCTGTCTCAAGTATTGCTCTGCCTCCTCGGGATATCCTGCTCCCATTACCTGATTGTAGATTCCCACATAGAGCTCATAGTTGTTTCCCGCATACCGCGCAGCCTGATCATAGAATTGCTTTGCCTGCTCTCCATTTCCCTGTACAAGATAAAGATTTCCCAGCAGATAAGCAGCATCCGCATTGGTTTCATCGTACGCAAGAAGCGACTCATAGACCTGCCTTGCCTCCTCCGGCTTTCCCGCATCATACAGCGCTGCCGCCTTGTAATAGCAGGTGTCGATTTCCTCCTCCCCGATCGATCCCGCTGATTGATCCAGCGCATTCTGAAACGCTTCCACTGCTCCTTCGTAATCTCCGGTTTCCATGCAGCGAAATCCGATCTGGCGATATGCATCCTTTTTTTCTGCGGTCTTATCCTCTCCGCAGGCTGTAAGACATGCCGCAGTTCCCAGCAACAGCGCCATAGATACCCATCTCTTCACAATCAAAATGCTCCTTCCCGGCTTACTTAAGGAACGCTTTCCATGTTCCTATAAGGCAAATAAGCTGTCACACGAATCCGCTTCGTGTGACAGCCTTTTTCTGTTTTTGAAAACTTGTCTGCTATAACAGATTATTTCCAAAGACCGTTTGCATCTACATAGTATCCGTCCGGAGTGAACTGATTGGTCAGCATCCGACCATGATAGATGTAATAATAATTTCCGCCATCATTGAGCCAGCCGGTGTGTGCCAGACCGTTTGCATCTGCATAGTACCATGTTGCGCCGTCAGAATCCTTGACTGCATACCATCCGGTTACCATTACACCGTCTTTGTCAAAGATGTAATAATTTTTATCCTGATATTCCTTTAAGTCCTTCTTGTACTTTGCATAAGCAGCCTCATATGCACGGCGTGCCTCCTCGTACTTCTCCCAATCATAACCGCCATCCGCTTTCTTGTAATCATCATAGCTTACTGTTTTGGGTGCCTTCGGCTCATTGTCCTTCACATATACAACAGTATTGCGCTGCATGATCCCTGCATTGACGTAATACCACTTTCCGCCGGACTGTACCCAGCCTGTACCGGCTACGCCTGTCGTCGGGTTGGTATAATACCAGGTATCCGTGTAACGACCTAATGCATTCGTATATTCATAATGATACCAGCCATACACCATCTTGCCATTGGGGTCAAAGTAATATCTGTGTGAATCGTTATACTTATCATAGGCATCGCTCCACTCGCTATAGCTATCATAGTCGTCTCTTTCCGGAGCGCCCTCTTCGATAGCGGTAGTATTCTGGAACAGATCTCCCTCATCTAAATAATACCATGTGCCGCCGTCATATAACCATCCATCGTGACCGGCACCGTTTGCATCAGAATATACCCAGTCACCATACTTATCATTCGCGTCGTAATTGTACCAGCCGGTAACCAACTCGCCATCGCCCTTGAACCAATATCTGGTATAGGTCCGATCCGCATAGTCTGCATCCGGATTATTGCATACGCGGTAAGAGCCTCTGCTTACCATGCTTCCGTTGGTGCTCAGATAATACCACTTGCCTGCGTCCAAAATCCATCCGGAACCTAAGGTACCATCCTCCTGTACCCAGTACCAGGTCTCGTCAACCAAAGACCAGCCCTTGGTCTTGATTACCTTGCCGTCCTCGCCAAACAGATAGTATGTAGTTGTAGACGTTTCTGTCGCATCGTCATAAGACCAGATCCCATATGCCTCATTGCTGACCATCTTTCCATAGCTGTCAACATAATACACGTCCTCGACCCATTCTCCGGAAACATAATCACCATCTGCATCTGCATAGAACCATGTACCGTCGATATTATTCCAGCCCGGCTGAGCTGCTTCGGCAGATAATGGTGCTGCAAAGGTAAGTGCTGCTGCGGCAGCTGCGATTAATAATGCCTGCTTTTTCATAAAATTAATCGTCCTCCTTTTTCTGTGTTTGTTTTTTGTTTCCCTTCGGCTCTTTGCCGAATACTGTTACACTATAGCACGTTTTAAATTTTTCGTAAATACCAGTTTTTGATTTTTTCTAACTTTTTCTTTATTTACCCTTTTTTTTACAAACTTTTATTTCTGTTTTTATGAAAAACTCACAAGACATGTAATGCTTGTCATGGCATGGAAAATATGATAGTATAAGCGTATTGTAACGATTTCGAGGCATATACTATGAGCGAGCATGAATATGACGAACAGGTTCTGCAGCATTTAAAGGAAGTAGAACTACAGATACTGAAGGATTTTATCACAATATGCAAAAAATATAATCTGACCTATTTTTCCACCGGCGGTACCGCAATCGGCGCCCTGCGACACAAGGGCTTCATCCCATGGGATGATGACATTGACGTAAACATGCTGCGCAGTGACTATGAGAAATTCATGGAGGTTGCACCCAAAGAATTTGGCGACAAATACATCTTCATGGATGCCACCACCGAGCCCCGTTATCCCTTGATGTTCGGAAAAATGGTAAAGCGGGGAACCCGTTTCATTGAAGAGGCATACCAGCAGGCGAACTATCCGCTGGGAATTTATATCGATATTTTTCCCTATGACAAGACACCGGAGAACCCGGTTCTGCGAAAAAAATGGATCAAAAAAACCTGGTACATCGCCCGTATGCATGTACTTACCCTGATTCCAAATCCCAAACTGCCCGATGGCATGAGCGGAATCAAAAAAGTGATCGCAGCTCTCGGCTGTCGTATGGTATACGGACTGTTCAAACTGATCCGTCTCACGCCGGACAAGACCTATCAAAAATATCTCAAATGGGCCACCAGTTGTCCCGAGCCGGATTCAGACCTTTACATCGACTACTCTTATCTGACCGGAGAAAATCTGATGATACGCACGCGGGAGGCCTTTCCGACCTTCGAAGTTCCTTTTGAAGATACCACAGTGGCAATGGTACAAAATTATGACGATTTCCTGCGCCCGGAATATGGGGATTATATGCAGCTTCCGCCGGAAGAACAGCGGCACAATCATTTTGCTGCATACATTGATTTTGGAGAAAAAGAATCATGAATCTATTTTATACGACCAACGACTTATACTGCGCCAAGGTAGCAGCCAGCATCTGCTCCGTATACAGCAATAACCGCGGAATGGAAACGCTGGAAATCTATATCATCGGTCAGGATCTCAGTCAAAAAAATCAGGCGCGCTTTCAGGCTTTGGCAAAAAGTTTTAAGCGCCGGATCCATCTGATTGATCTGGGAGATATCAAAAAATACTTTCCCTTTGATTTTGACACACAGGGCTGGGCCCCGGTCGTGCTGGCCCGGCTGGCATGCGACAAGCTTCTGCCGACCGATATTGACCGCATCCTGTATCTGGATGGTGATACCATCAACCTGCGGAGTCTTTCCGATCTCTGGTCATCCGATATCGGCGACAATGTGCTGGGCGGCTGTATCGAAGCAACCGTCATCAAGGAGCGCTGTCGGCAATTACAATTAGGCCCGATTCCTTATATCAATTCCGGCGTTCTTCTGATCAATCTGGAAAAATGGCGCAGGGAAAACTGGGGCGAACGGATTATTGCTTACTACCGGGACAGCGGAGGGCAGCTTTTTGCTCCGGATCAGGACGCAATCAACGGTGCTTTAAAAGGAAAGATCTATTTTCTTCCGCCCAAGTATAATTTCTTTAATTGTTATTGGCTGTACAATTATAAGTTTTTGAGTAAACAGGTGGCACAGGGCTATTATTACAGTAAGGAAGTGTTTGACGAGTCGATCAAACACCCCACCATCATTCATTATCTGGGCGAGGAGCGTCCCTGGCGGCGCGGGAATCATCATCCCTACAAAAAACAGTATCGATACTATCTTTCCCACACCCCCTGGAAGGACGAACCGGAAGATACGGGCTGGGAATTTTACTTTATCTGCTGGGATATCTTTAACTTTGTGATGCGCCCCTTCCCGGCACTGCGCCAGCATATCATTGACAGTCTGATTCCGGCCTTTATCGGCTGGCGTCAAAAGCAGTTAAAAAGGAACAAAAACTAATGTCTGAGAAAAAACTTTCCATCCAATCAAGCATTCTCTGGAACTCTATGGGCAGCATTTTTTATCTCGGCTGCCAATGGCTCTTTACCGTACTGGTGGTTCTGTTTTCCGATGATATGCAGGCTTCCGGTATGCTGTCCGTTGCCATGTCTTCCTGCAATCTCTGGTACTGTATCTCTGTCTATGGCATGCGCAACTTTCAGGTGTCTGACACCAGACGCAGATACAAAAACGGCACCTACCTGTACAGCCGTCTGCTGACCTGCGGTGCCGCCCTAATCTGCTGTGTCGTATACAGCTTTGCCATCTCCTACAGCATGGAACAGAAAATCTGCATCCTGTTGTATTTTTTCTACAAATGCTCGGAGGCTTTTTTTGACGTATTTGCAGGAATCTATCAAATCGAATGGCGCTTAGACTATGCCGGAAAATCCATGATTCTGCGCGGGATCCTCTCCCTCGGCAGCTTCAGCCTGCTGCTGCATCTGACAGGCAGCATCTGTATCACGGTGGGCGGAATGGCAGTCTTGTGTCTGCTCGCCATTGCTTTGTACGACATTCCCACAGCCCGCAGATTGACAGATATCCATCTTAACACCGCCATTCCACCCGTAAAAGCTCTGCTGGTGGAATGTTTCCCGCTGGTCATTTACACCCTGCTCTGCTCCGCTGTGGGGTCGATTCCCCGTCTATTTCTGGAACGCATTTCCGGAGCCGCTAATCTGGGAATCTATGCCGCCATCGCCTCCCCCACCCTGATCATCCAGATGGGGGCCACCTACATTTTCAATCCCTTTGTGACACTCTTTGCAGAGCGCTACAATGACAAAGACAAAAAAGGGTTTCTGTCTGCATTCTACAAATGCTGTCTGGCGGTACTGGTCATTTCCATTGTCGGCATCATAGGCGGGAAGCTGTTGGGTCACTGGGGACTGACGATCCTTTTCCCCAACAAGCCCGAGGTGGCGGCGCATGTAGCTCTGCTGATCCCCCTGATCATCTGTACCATATTGACCGCCTTCGCATGGCTGCTCTGCGGCGTCCTGACCGCCATTCACGAATTCCGCGGTCTGGTAGTCGCCAATCTGCTGGCGGTCATTGCCTCCGCAGTTCTTTCTCCCTTATGCGAAACACGATGGGATATGCAGGGTGCCAGTCTGGCGCTGGCGCTTGCCACCATCGTAGAAATCCTGATGCTGGCATTCTATATGTTCAAAAATCTGCGGAAACACTTTGCAAATTGACGGGGCTATGCGGGAGTTTTCGGAGTCATAGGTTCACATCATGAAATGATGTGAACCCTTTGCGCAAAAAACCGCGGAGGAAAGCTAGCTTTCCTCCGCAGTTTCTTGTGCAAAAGGTCAATGCCGACTACGTCGGCATGACCTATGACTCCGAAAACTCCCTCACAGCCCCATTGCACTCCGGTTCTTCAAATCATCATCTCCCCCACGCACCGGACGCACCCACATAGTCATTTCCGATCCATGTATTTACCGCCATTGCTCCACTCGGATTGAAATAATACCACGTTCCGTCCACGATCTGCCAGCCCGTTTTCATTGCTCCGTCCCCATTTTCTCCCATATAATACCATTTTCCATTGCTCTTGATCCAGCCGGTCTTCATCACTCCGTCTGCTACACTGCTGCCAAAATAGTACCACTGGTCATTGATCTTCTGCCAGCCATAGAGCATCCTTCCGTCTCCGGTCGTATCAAAATAATACCATTGACTGTTGATCTGCTGCCAGCCAGTCTGCACGGCACCTTGCCAGCTTTCTCCCAGATAGTACCATTTGCCGTTACTCTTGATCCAGCCGGTCCTCATCACTCCGTCTGCTGCACTGCTGCCCAGATAGTACCACTGGTCATTGATCTTCTGCCAGCCATAGAGCATCTTTCCGTCTCCGGTTGTATCAAAATAATACCATTGACCGTTGATCTGCTGCCAGCCGGTCTGCACGGCACCTTGCCAGCTTTCTCCCAGATAATACCAGTTCTGACCACTCTTCAGCCACCCGGTGCCCATCTTTCCGTTGCTGTAGAAATAATACCACGTTCCGTTTATGCTTTTCCAGCCGGTCGTCATATTCCCCTGGGAATCCATGTAGTACCATGTTCCGTTATCATTGACCCAGCCGGTGGACATCTTTCCGTTCTGATCGAGATAGTACCATTTGCTGCCTGCCGCTACCCAGCCGTTTGCCGGCGTACCATCTGTATTATAATAATACCATTCGCCGCCCAGCTCATACCAGCCGCTGACGGTTCCCAGATATCCCTTCGCATCAAACCAATACCATTTTCCGTCGATCTCTGCCCACTCGTTTTTCGGATATCCTCCCGCAAGATACTGATACCAGGTTCCGCCATTGTCATAGCGCCAGACCCCAACGCTCTTGACATAGGACGCAGCCGCTCCGGTACGCGGCGTAATGAGCTGGGTAAAATCCGTATAGGCAAAGTCGATATCCACATTCCCCTGGATTCCGGCGATACGCCCTTTGCTGGAGCACTGCCAGATGTCACGGGGATAATCGGGATCATATTTATAATTGTAACGTGCAATCCATCTTTTGACTCCGGTTGCCACATCCAAATCCAGGTAGTTCTTGGCCCAGTTCTCATTGCAATAAATCATGGGCGTATATCCCGCCTTGCGGATCTCATCGCAATATGCCGTAGCAATGCCCGTAATCTGCGCTTTCGTCAGGACAGAAGACTGGCTGCTGTCCTCCATATCTATGACCACCGGGTATGAGATCGTATATCCATTCAGATTGTCGATTACCCACTGGGCATCCAGCACCGCCTGTGCAGGATCCTTCGCCGTACTGTAAAAATATACACCCGCCGGAATCCCAAGCTGATTAACCCTTGTCATATTCTGCTGGAATTTGGTATCAAGCGTCCGCTCTCCATGTCCGATACGAATGATCGTAAATTCGATGCCGAAGTCTTTGACCTGCTGCCAATCAATATCAGCCTGATATTTCGAGACATCAATGCCATACTTGACAATTCCCTGCTCATACGGATTGTCCTTCATCATCGAACCAATCGGACCATCCTCATCACTCGCCCGAAAATAATGCCACGCGCCTCCGGTCTTCTGCCAGCTTGTCAGCATCTCTCCCGACTCTGCAAACAGATAGGTCTCCCCATCAATTTCCTGTACTCCGGTCTGCATAGCCCCTGAAGAATCCGTATAGTACCAGTTGCTTCCAAGAGAAATCCAGCCGATTCTTACATACCCCTCCGCATTAAAATAATACCAGTTGTCCCCGATGCTTACCCAGCCGTTCCTGGCATAAGTGCCATCCGAATACTCATACCAGAATTTTCCGTCTTCACTCTGCCTCCATTCCCCGGAAGCAGCCTGCGTATGTATTACTGTGCCCGTAACTGCCAAAAACACAGATGTCAGCAGCACGGCTGTTTTGAAATGTCTTTTCATTGTTTTTCCTTTCTCAGATATTCCCAAATTGCAAAAATTTAGGTGGATGATTTTACCATCCACCCAAATACTTTGCTATTGTAACATAATTCGACATTTCGTGCAAGTTCCAATTTAACGGGATCTGCTCCATGCACCGGAGCTGTTCACATAGTAATTTCCAATCCATGTGCTGTATGCCATCGCTCCGCTGTCATACAGATAATACCACTTTCCGTCAATGTACTGCCAGCCGGTCTTCATCGCACCGTCCTCAGCGGATCCCATGTAGTACCACCGACCGCCCACCTTTATCCAGCCGATTTTCATCGCTCCGTCTGCGGAACTGCTGCTCAGATAATACCATTGATTATGAATGAACTGCCAGCCATACAGCATCCTGCCGTCTCCGGTCGTATCAAAATAGTACCATTTTCCATTGATGGACTGCCAGCCGATTCCCATCGCTCCGTCCGGCATCATATAATACCACTTGCTGTTGCTCTTTACCCAGCCGGTCTGCATCGCACCGCTCGCTGCCAGATAATACCATTGTCCCCCTGCAGACAGCCAGCCGGTCTGCATGCTTCCATCCGAAAGAAGATAGTACCATGTTCCCCCATCGTTCAGCCATCCGGTGGCATAGGTGCCGTCATCATAGCAAAAATACCATTTGCCGCTTTGTTTGATCCATGCTCCCGTCTTTGCATCCTCTCCGGAAGAATGATTCTGTTCCGGCACTGTCGATGGCTGCTGTGCATCCGGCAGATTTCCTTTGGTCACATGCAGCGTGTAGGTTCTGCTTGTCTGGTTCTGTGCCGTACAGACAAGCCGGATCTCACTTTGCCCGGACACGATCGGAATCTCTCCTCCTCCTGCCACACTCGACGTAGATGCAACCGGCGTTCCGGCAACCCTCAGGGAAGATACCCCCTCTGCCACCACAATGGAATAATCAAGCACAGCGCCGTTGAATGCCGGTGTAATCGTATATCCCTCCACACTCAGACTGCTCAGCCAGTTGTTGGGATTGCCCCCGCTCGGCATGACACAGGCAGACGCAGGCATATTCTCATAAACCGGTATCCAGAATGTGACCGCGGCATCATTGTCTGTATATGCCTTCTTCATATTCGCACCTTCATTGATCGCGGCCAGCACATTGGTCATGTACTGATGGTTGTACAAGCCGGAAGTCGTGTTTACAACGTTGAATTTTTCAAAATAAATCGTATTCTGCCCTTTTGCCACATAGCCATCCGACAAGGTAGCCGCTCCGCCATACACAGACTGATATCTGGTGGTCCAACCCTGTTCTTTGGCATAGAGCAGTCCATTCTGTACCGAGGTCAGTCCATTGGCAGGATATGCATGAATGTTAAAATAATTGTAATACCCCTCATAACCGACAGCCGTTCCGGAGATGGAGTCGCTGGTTCCGCTTTTCCCCTGCTCCTGAAGACAGCGGGCCGCCAGATGATAGGGATTCACATTCAGTGTCGACCCAATGGCCACAAAGTCATCGGGATAGTTCCTCTCTGCTCCGTCCGCGTCCGTATATGCCCCGGCCATAAAGCTGCCTTCCAGCATTGCGGAAACCCCTGCCCTTGTCTGGGACTCCTCGTATTCATTTGTGGCAAATTGGAAAATGGATGACGCATTCAAAAAATTTCGCGGATCCATACAGTATGCTACCATCTCCCGGGATGCACATACCCAGCTCGCACCGTCATAGCCTGTCCAACGGTTTGTCGTCCAATCATAAGCTCCGGAAGCCGTGGATTTCTGCGCATCGTCATTCCCG
Source organism: Lachnospiraceae bacterium (assembly GCA_017484135.1). Lineage (GTDB taxonomy): Bacteria > Bacillota > Clostridia > Lachnospirales > Lachnospiraceae > Roseburia_C. Next base: position 22,964 of record JAFUTQ010000015.1, on the reverse strand, counting down.
CTGGGCACCAGATTCACGCCCACTGCGCTTTCTTTGTCAAGGACGGTGTTCCAGTCCAGCCCTGTCGAAATGGGCTTAAAGGTCCAGTTGGGATACTGGCTGTGCAGAGTTACCAGTGAATCGGCATAGCTGATCGGAAAGCCCATACCGGTCAGCTCATCAATATAGCTGACATCCTGCTCTACCATATGTACGTTTGTGATATAGCGTTTCGAGACATATGCGGATCCCGAACTATGGGAAATCTGATACCAGCCATTTACCTCGCCGAGGATCGTAACCTGATCCCCTTTCACCAGCTCACCCAGCTTTCCATAATTTGTGCCGGGTCCGCTGCGGATATTTAATGTGCCTGCACTCACATTGACCGTGCCGACCGTCACTGTGGCTGCATAGACCTCATATGCCGTGTTTAACGATATCCCGCTCACCACCAGGAGTGCCGCAAGAAATCCTGCTATCATTCGTTTTTCAAGCTTCCTCTTCATTGCATCACATTCCTTTTTCGGAGCCCGCCAAGCAACATTTCACTTCACGAAAGGCGAGCCTGTTGGGTTTATTATACGTTTCACACGGCTTTATTGTCAACTATGGGCACTGCTTTTCCATCAATCTCCTGTGTGTTACCCGTTACTTCTTCTCCTTCTCCTGCTCCTTCAGATACGCGCCCGCGTCCTTAAAGAAGCTGGCGGCAATGGTAATGATAATGATTCCCACCGGAAATGCCGCAATTATGGACACCGACTGCAGGCTGGTCATCGTATTCTCCGAGAAAATCAGCGCAATCGGCAGAATGATGAACAGCACTGCCCAGAAGGTACGGATGCGCTTATCCGGCTCCTGATCCGCCGGAAGCTCCTTATAAGAATAAGAAGAAACTACCATCGTCAGCGCATCAAAGGTGGTGGAATAAAAGGCAATCATGGTGATGGCCAGCAAAAGCAGTCCCAGCCATGGCAGGGGCAGCGTGCCAAAGATTTTCACAATTGCCTGCTGCAGAGTGCCTCCGTCCGCGATAAATCCCAGGGTATCCAGCTCGCCCTTCAGCTGCTTGGCAAGCCCGTAATTTCCTAAAATGATAAAGGAAGTAAACGTCCCGGCCAATCCCCAGAAATATCCGCCAAAGACCGTGTTTCGAATGGTTCTTCCCTTGCTGATCGTTCCGATGAAGAACGGGGTTGCCACACACCATACCATCCAGTAAGCCCAATAGTAAATCGTCCAGTCCTGTGCAAACGTCGATTTGCGGAGCGGATCACTCCAGGTCGCAAGCCCGATGAAATTCTGTGTCAGTTTTCCAATCGAGCTCAATCCTGTTTCTAAAATATAACGGGTCTCCCCACCGCCTACCAGAATATAGATCAGCAGTGCAAAGAAAAAATACGTACAGAAGGTAGCCAGCTTGGAGATTCCTTTCATCCCAAACCACACCGTCAGCGTATATACCACGGCGATCAGAATCAAAATGCAGATGGACAGGGTAATGCTTGCAGAAAAACCGAATACACTGCTCAGCGCCTCCCCCAGCAGCGGTGTTGCCAGAGAGAAGGTAGTTGCTGTTCCGGCCAGCAATGCAAACACTGCAATCAGATCAATCACCTTTCCCCACACACCGTCTACATGCTTTCCCAGAACCGGACGGCACGCCTCGGAAAATTTCTGACGCTTCCTGCCGCGTACATGCAGCATGAACCCAAAGGCAACAGCAAGCACAATATAAAAGCTCCACGGAATCGGTCCCCAGTGAAACAACGGATAGACCGATGCCCACTGCTCGATGCCTCCCATGTCATCTATATGCGGATCTGCCGCATACAATGCCCACTCACAGAGGGAGTAAAACAAAATATCTGCCGCCATGGTGGAGGTAAAAATCATCGTTCCCCAGGTAAAATTGGAGTACTGAGGTTTTTCAAGATTTCCCAGCTTGATTTTTCCAAACCTTGACAGCCCCATGTAAATCGAACAGATCAGAAACCCCAAACCGATCAGAAGATAATAAATGCCGATCTGATCCCCCAGAAAACTGCGCACAACCTCCAGCACATGTTTTGACCCATCCGGAAATACCATAAACAGCACCCCGAGCAAAAGGATACCCGCCAGCGGAATCAGCGTTGTACTCCAAGCAATCTGCTCTTTTAAATTTACTTTTTCTTTTTTCTTTTCCTTTTCCATAGAAACAATCCTCTTTTCTTCAAAATGTCTAGCCGATATACTTCCTGTAACGTTCATCCAAAGCTGCCAGTTCTGCGAGATCATCAATCTCGAGCAAATCTTCCTTTTCAATCGGGCGAATGCCCAGCTGATACTCCTTGGGATAACAAAACAGCGCAATGTCATCCCAAAAAATATCCCGATGCTTCTTTTCCTCAAATTCCCGTTCCAGATGTCCCTTCAACCGTCTGCCATCCTCCGCACTCCAAAAGGAGACGCTGTATAGCTGCCAGCCGTCCTGTCCTCCGCTGCGGCTGCATTTTGTCACAATGCCGTCCTCGACCGTGAGCAGCCATTCCTCCGTAGGTTCCTTGATCCGGCGGCAGCAGTAACCAGAACGTTCAAACTCCGGTGCAAGAATTTCCGGATGATACAGAATCTGGTCGCCATCCGCAATGATGGCATCCTCAATATGCTCCCGCGCCACATAAAGGGAGGAAATATTGTTGCAGGTTTCATAATAGGGATTTTCTATCAGCGTAATATCCGGATAATCCGCCTTCAGCTGCGAAAATTTCTCTTTCTGATATCCGATTACCACATAAATTTCCGTGATTCCCTGCGCATGCAGCCCGTCAAGCATGGTATCAATCATCCGTCTGCCCCGTACCTTTACCAGCGGCTTGGGTGTTTCCAGTGTCACAGGCCGCATCCGGTTTCCCATGCCTGCGGCCATAATCACTGCCCGTTTCGCTCTATGCATCCTTCCCGCCCCCCTCATTTTCCAACTCTCTGAAAATCCGGTAATATTCCTTGGCGTATCGATACTGTCTGAGACTGTACTCTCCGAACTCAATTCCCAGCCGCCGCTTGTACTCGCACCAATTGCTCCAGAGCAGCCCTCCCACAGCCATGTAGCAATAGATTTTTTTCCGCACCGATAAGCTGCAGCCCTCAGGGAAATACAGATCAATCAGCTTCTCCACCCATTCTCTGTCATACAGGGAATAGATCGCAAACATCGCAATGTCCACATGCGGATCCTGCATCCCGGCGTATTCCCAGTCGATCAGCCGGATTCCCTGCTCCGAGATCAGAAAATTATCCGGGTTCGCATCAATATGCGTCAGACAATACTCCTTTTTTTGACTGTCAATATAGGCTTTCAGGCTCATGACATTTGCCTTTGTCTCCTCGTAATCCCGGTAAACAGAGGGTTCTCCTTCCCACAGGCTTTCATAAAAGAGGAGCTGTTCAAACAAATCAAAGCTGTGATCTACGCGCAGTTTTTTCTCATGAAATTCCCGAAGCACCCGCATACATGCTGCCACCTCGTCCGGGTTTTCACTGTCACAGGTTCTTGCATGCTCCAGAAATTCTGTGATTTTATATCCGTTTTCCGGGTTGATGTAGCAGATGTCGTCACAGATATGCGCATCGCGGATTGCCTGATACACCTGATATTCCTGCTTTCGGTTGACCATCTGATCCGTCCCCTCTCCCGGGATCCGCATGATGTATTTTTTCCCTTTGGAGGTAAACAGGAAGGAGCGGTTTGTCATTCCCGTTTTCAGTACGGTAATCTCGGAAACTTCTTCGGTTTTTACCCCAAAGGTGTCCGCAATCAGCCGAATCACATCCGATTCCAGATGGATTGAGTTGGAATCCAGTTGTCTGAGCTGCTCATAGGTGTTGATCTCATAGATGCTCTTGCGGTAGTCCACTCTGCCTAGAATGCGCATTTTATTCTTTTTATATAAGCTCTCCTCCCAAAAGCAGTTGTCATATTTCGGATCCTTTGCCATGCTCTGCAAGATCTCTGCCGTCTCCGCTCCGTCCTCCCGATTCAGATAGGCGATGCCCACCATCCGGTTTCCCTCGGAAGCCACGTCCACGCGAACCAGTTCGCCCTTCCGGTTCAGCGTCACATCACTGCGGGTTGTGCGCTCCGTCTGCACCAGATACCAGGAATACAGCTCGCTTTTGTGAAACGGATTTGTCTCGCACCAGATATCGCAGGGTACGATATAGGTCTCCTGCAAATGTCCGGCGGCCTTTACCAGTGAGTGCAGATTGTTCTTTCCTTCATATTCGCGGTTTACCAGCAGCTCGACCTGATACTTGTCAATCAGATACTCATACTGCTCCTTCATAAAGCCCACAATGACGTATATTTCGTGAATGTCCGCCTCATGCAGCTGCCGGATGAGACGCTCCACCAGAGTTTCCCCTCTTACCTGAAGCATTCCCTTCGACTGCTCCCGGTTAATCGGCAGCATCCGCATTCCCGATCCCGCCGCGAGGATGACTGCCCGCTTGACCGAATGCCCTGCCAGCAGTTCTTTTGCCTGTTCGGTCAGCCTTCCGTCTTTGTGCAAAAGCTCCTGCTCCCAAAGCCGCCTCAGCCCCTGATTGACCGATCCAAGCGCACAGCCCAGGGTATCCGCCAGTTCCCGCTGGGTAAAACCGTCGTGCTCAGATGCATACTGCAGAATATCATAATCTATCTTCGCGTTCATAAGTTCTCCTTTTTATTTTTTCATGAACTTACCATATATTACATCTTATGAACGCGCATGTCAAGAACATTCGCAAAAAAACTTTACAGAAAACAAGAAACCCCTTATAATACAGATATACACTGATATAAGGGTGGTGGTGAAAGTGGGTGATATTTTGACAAAGGAAGAGATGATACAACAATTATTAGATGAATTTGAACGTAATTGTATTACTCTCGAATCAGACAATCCTAAAAAAATATTAGAGCGCAGACAACTCTTTATAAAAGCACAGCTTGAAACTTTTGGTGTTAATACGGAGCCATTAGAAAACAAGTAAAAGGAACGCGCGAATGTCAAAGGGTTCACATCACAAAGTGATGTGAACCCTTCTTAAATGATAGTTGTGTTACAATTTCCAGATATCCTGATTGTACTGCTCAATGGTCCGATCGGATGAGAAGAACCCGGCCTTGCTGATATTGATCAGCATCTTTTTCGCCCATGCCTTGCGATCTTCATAATCTGCAAGCATTTCATCCTTCTTTGCACGATACGTCTCCCAATCCAGAAGCGTCATAAACCAGTCCTTATTCAAAAGCTCATGGTACAACCGCTCCAGATTCTCTGCATTTCCGATCGCTTTCAACTCATCGCTTACGATGAAGTCCACCGCTCTCTTGATGTCTGCATTGTCGTCATAGTATTTGCGTGAAACATAGTCCGCTTTTGCGTAGTGATCGATGACCTGCTCGGAAGATTCCCCGAAAATGTAAATATTGTCATCGCCTACAAACTGGTGCATTTCCACGTTCGCACCATCCTCCGTACCGATTGCCACTGCACCGTTCAACATGAACTTCATGTTAGAGGTACCGGAAGCCTCCTTAGAAGCCAACGAAATCTGCTCATGAATATCTGCTGCCGGAATGAGCTTCTCTGCCCATGTCACGTTATAATTCTCAACCATAACTACCTGCAGATACGGGCTTACCTCCGGATCATTTGCAATCAATTGCTGCAGGCACAGAATCAGATGAATAATATCCTTCGCAATGACGTAAGCCGGTGCCGCTTTCGCTCCGAAAATCGCGGTAATCTTTCTTGCAGGCTTCTTGCCTTCCTTGATCTCAAAATACTTGTTGATCACATACAGCGCATTCATCTGCTGTCTCTTGTACTCATGCAGACGTTTTACCTGAATATCAAAGACTGCATTTTCATCCAGCTCAATGCCCTGCTCCGCCTTCAGATAATTCTTCAGTGCAATCTTGTCATCCTGCTTGATCGCCAGCAGCTTATCCAGTACCGCATCGTCATTCACATACTTTTCTAATTTTTCAAGCTCTGCTGCGTCCTTCTTGAAGCCCGGTCCGATCAGCTCCTCGATCAGATCCGTCAGCTCTCTGTTGCAGTACAGCAGCCAGCGGCGGAATGTGATTCCGTTAGTCTTATTGTTGAATTTCTCCGGATAAATCTTATAGAAGTTATTCAGCTCACTGTCCTTGAGAATCTCGGTATGTAAATATGCCACACCATTGACACTGTATCCATAGTGAATATCCATATTCGCCATGTGAACGCGATGCTCCTCATCAATGATGTACACGGATTTGTCATCGTATTTTTCAGCCACGCGATTGTGCAACTCATAAATGATCGGAACCAGCTGCGGCACAGCCTTCTCCAGAAAGGCAATCGGCCACTTCTCCAGTGCCTCTGCCAGAATGGTATGATTTGTGTACGCGCAGCACTGCGATACAATATTGATCGCCTCATCCATATCGATTCCACGCTCCATGAGCAGACGGATCAGTTCCGGAATGACCATGGACGGATGGGTGTCATTGATCTGAATGACCACATAATCCGGCAGATCGTGCAGCTCACTGCCCCGGGCAGCCGCCTCATCCAGAATCAGCCTTGCCGCATTGCTGACCATGAAATACTGCTGATACACGCGCAGCAGACGTCCCTTGTCATCACTGTCATCCGGATACAGAAACAGGGTCAGATTTTTTGCAATATCTTCTTTATTAAAATCAATGCCATCCCCTACAATGCTTTCATCAATCGTCTCAATATCAAAAAGATGCAGCTTGTTGGTTCTGTTCTCATAACCGGTCACATCGATATCATACAATCTTGATGTTACCGTAAATCCGCCGAACTGAACCGGATAGGTAATATCCGTTCTGGTAAGCCAGCTCTGTTCTTCAATCCAGGGATTTTTTGTTTCCTTCTGTAAATTGTTTTCAAATACCTGCTTGAACAGCCCATAATGATAATTCAAGCCCACACCGTCACCGTTTAACCCCAGTGTGGCAATGGAATCCAGAAAGCATGCAGCAAGTCTTCCGAGTCCTCCGTTCCCCAGCGAAGGCTCCGGCTCCACTTCTTCAATCGCCGCAAGATCCTTTCCGTTTGCAGCAAGAAGCTCTTTTACCTCATCATAAACTCCTAAGTTGATCAGATTGTTGGACAGAAGCTTGCCGATCAGAAACTCTGCCGAAATATAGTACAGCTTTTTCTTATCGGTTTTCTTCTCCTTTTTCCCTGACAGCTCCTTTGTCATGTCGAGCAAAGAAAAATAAATTTCCTCATTGGAACACTCTCCAAGCTTTTTGTTGTATTTCTTCGCTACAATCTCCTGTAAATTCATGTTTTACCCCTCCAAATTCGGTTCTTACTCGGTTTTCTCCCAACCTAACTGTTATTATGACGCAAACAGAATTCTTTTTCTTGTAGTATCCTAACAAAAAGTGGTACAATTCTATCATGATATAGAAAATGCTTCCACACCTAATTGCGTGTCAAAAACCGGAGGGATACCATGAACATTTTGGAATACGAAAGCTATCAGGAAAAAAAGCACCATGTATCCGATCTCTTCCCTTATACGACATTTCCCTGCTCCATTCCGCTGGATTTCGACTCCGTCCCCGCACACTGGCACGAGGAAATGGAAATCATCTGCATTCGCAGCGGAAAGGGAATCGTGACCGTCGACCTGATCGAATACCCGGTCAGCGCCGGAAGCATCGTCTTCATCTGTCCCGGTCAGGTCCATTCCATCGACCAGTATGAGAACGCTTCCATGGAATACATCAATATCATATTCAAGCTGGATATGCTGCAGTCCAAACAATCTGACATCTGTACAGACAACTATTTTCAGCCGCTCTATGACGGCACGCTGCACATTCCTGCCCATTTTGCTCCGGGTATGCCCCATTATGACGAAATTTCGCACTGCATTGATTCCGCCGACATGGTATGCCGCACCAATCCTCCTGCCTATCAATTTGTCATCAAGGGCCAGCTGTATCTGATGTTTCATATTCTTTTTTCCAATTACGGGGAAATGAAGATCATCAAACGGGATCAGAAAACCGTAGAAAAGATGAAGCTCGTCATAAAATACATCGAGGCAAACTATATGCACAGAATTTCCATCGAGGACATGGCAAAGGAGCTGCATATCAGTGAGTCCCATTTCATGAAGTTTTTCAAAAATACCATGGGAACCACCTTTACGGAATATCTCAACGACTACCGGCTGACCATGGCAGGCAGACTGCTGCTTTCCTCCGGGGATTCCATTTTGAACATCGCCGTGGAGGTAGGCTTTGACAACCTCTCCTACTTCAACCGCCTGTTCAAAAAGCATTTTTATGTGACCCCCAGAGAATACCGGAAGCGCCTGGTTCAAAAATAACCTATCCCAGCAGCAGCGCTGTGACCTTCGGAATGTCCATTTTCATCAGACAAAAGGTGGAATCCGGTCTTTGATCCTCCTTCGGAGAAATATTGGAATGAATATAGAAGGTATCCATTCCTGCTTTCCTGGCACCCTCGATATCGCAGCGCACATCATTTCCGATCATGATGCATGTGCCGGGCTTTAGGTCATATTTTTTCAGAAGGATCTCATAAAAACGCACATCCGGCTTCTTTGTCCCATATTCGGAGGATATGAGAATGCCATCGAAATATTTCCGGATATCCAGATAATTGAGCTCATACTCGGTAAAGATACGCTGGGCATTCGACAGCAGATAAAGATTTCCGCCGCTTTTTTTCAGCTGCTCCAGCATCTTCGGAACTCCTTCGTACAGCTTGACATACTCGGTGGACAACGCGCGGAAAAATTGTCCGGCATGTACACACAGCGAGAGCTCCGGCTGTACTCCCTTCTCCAGAAACAGTACTTCAAACACCTCTTCAATCTGAATTTCCGGGCAGGCCTCATGCGCATCATGCGACTCCATGCTGCTTTTCATCTCGACTTCCTTTTGCCTGCACAGGCTCTCATAGCGCTTTTTCAGCTCCTCCGGCGGATAGACTGCCCCGTAATATCCGTAAAACAGCGCCAGCTTCTCCCAGAGCTCCGTTCCGCTTTCATCGGTGTGAATATCTACCAGCGTTCCGTACAGATCAAACACATAATTTCGGTACATACTTTCTCTCCTCTGTAACCAATGCATTTTTTTCCAGTATATGAATCAAGTGCTCTTTTGTCAACTGGACGCTTTTCCAATCAACAGCTGCCTGCACGATATCGTACTCTCTCGGGGCACTTGAAAAACGCCGGTCCTTGGCTTGCGTATTTTGCAAGCCTAGTACCGCTGCGTTTTTCGCGTAGCGCAAGCGTGCCCCGAAGAGTACGATATCGTGCAGGCAGCGTCCGATGGTCAAACGCTGAATTCCAATCATCAGCCGATCACTTTGCGCAGCCGAAGAAGGATCTTTTTCTCCGTGCGGCTTACCTGCACCTGGCTGATCCCCAGTTCTTTCGCCGTCTCTGTCTGCGTCTTGTTTTCAAAGTAGCGAAGCTCGATCAGCCTGCGCTCCTGCTGCTCCAATCCTTCCAGAAGCTCCTCCACAAGAATCCGGTTTTCCAGCGCCTCATGGTCATTGCGGCAATCGGTGAGCCGATCTGCCAGACAAAACTCTCCTCCGTCATCAAACGAACTGCTGCTCCGGTAAATAGAAATGACATCCCCGTTTGCCTCCACAGCCTCCACGATCTCCTCCACCGTCAGACCGGTTTCTTTTGCAATTTCTTCAATGGTCGGTTCCCGGTTCAGACTGTCTGTCAGCCGCTTTCTGGCCTGCGCGATCCGGCTGCCGCACTCCTTCATGCCCCGGCTCACCTTAAGCATCCCGTCATCCCGCAGAAATCTTCGAATTTCTCCCATAATGACCGGAACGGCATAGGTGGAAAAGCAAACCTGATAATTGGTATCAAACCGATCAATCGCCTTGATCAGTCCGATACAGCCGATCTGAAATAATTCCTCCCTGTCATAGCCCCGGTTTGCAAATCGCTGGGCAACGCTCCGGACCAATCCCAGATTTTCTGTAATCAGCTTTTCCCGAACCGCCTTATCTCCTTCCTGTGCCTGTCTGATGTATGCCGCCGTCTCATTCATGACTGCACCGAGCCGACAGCTTGTCCGATCTGCTTATGCATCGTCACACAGGTTCCCTTTTCCAAAGCAGACTCCACCTCTACCTCATCCATAAACGCCTCCATAAACGCAAACCCCATACCGGAGCGCTCCAGCTCCGGCCGGGTGGTATAAAACGGCTGTTTTGCCTGTTCTACATCCGCAATGCCCTGTCCGTGATCCTCCACACGGATATGTACACGGTTTTCCTCCAGCCTGCAGGACACTTGTACCTTTCCCGGTTCCTTTTCATAGCCATGAATAATCGCATTGGTCACCGCCTCTGATACGGCGGTTCGAATATCCTCGATTTCATCCAGTGTCGGATTCAGCTGTGCCACAAATGCCGCAACGGTAAGTCTGGCAAAGCCTTCATTGACCGATTGGGAATCAAATATTATCTCCATTTCATTTTGCTGTGTCATCTTCATTTCTCCTCTATTCCTCTTCCCTGTCATTGATCCGGATCATCTTGTGCAGACCGGAGACAATAAACAACTTCTGGATTCGTTCACTCAGATTCTTGGCCTGTACGGTTCCCCCGTTATAGTTCATGTTTCTGCATCTGCCGATCAGCACCCCGATGCCGGAGCTGTCCATAAATTCGGTACCCGAAAAATCAAATACCAGCTCCTGCACAGCATAGGATGAAATCAATAAATCCGCCTCTGCCCGCAGCTGCGATGCACAGTGATGATCCAGCTCCTTTGGCATCCCGATGGTCAGACATCCGTTTTCCAATTGATAGTTACATTCCATGTCCCGTCTCCTTTTCGTCGATATTTCCCTCATATGCCTCGCGCGGAGTGCATTCGCCGATAGCCGAAATATTTCCTCATGCGCCCCTGCATAATCGAGTAGGCGGGGTTTTCGCCTCCTGCTCGCCGCGCGGGGCGCATTCGGCGATAGCCGAAATATTTCCTCATGCGCCCCTGCGCATATAGAAAAAGACGTCCGGGGGCTCTTTCCCTCCGACGTCTTTTGTATCTTTTCCTGCTGCGCGCAGGCTACTCGTCCTCATCCGGTTCGTCCGAATCCGGTTCTTCCTCATTGGCTTCATCCTCATTTGATGTTTCCTCATCCGTTGTCTCCTGAGTCCGTTCCTGCTGCATCTGTTCCTCCTGCGTCTGTTCCTCCGAAGCCTGCAATTGATTCAGATAATATTTTGATTTTGATGCCCGCTCCGTATCGGGAAATTGCTCAATTACCTTCTGATAATATTCGATGGCCTTCTCATTCTGCTCCAGAACACGGTAGGACTGTGCCAGAAAATACAGCAGATTTCCCCGCTCATAGGTTTCATCCAGCTCTGCCGCCTTTTCAAAATTTTCCACTGCCTCCTCATAGTTTCGGGCATTATAAGCTTTTAATCCCGCCTCGTATGCACTTTGAATGTATTTCTCATGAATCGACTCATTTACCTGATCATAGATCTTCTTCGCATCTGCGGACAAATCGGTGCGTTCCACCGCGCTGATTTCCTCGCCCGCTCCGGTGTAATCCTCCTGCAGATATGCCTCGTATGCCTTCAACAGCTGATCATAGCTGGTGATCTTATTCTCTGTTTTTTCAGAGTCCGATTTTTCATCATCCAACTGTCCGCCCAGCTCTGCAATCTGTTTTTCCAGCGCTGCAATTTCCTGATTTTTGGTGGCAACCGTATCATTTGCCTGAATCACCGCCGCATTGGATTCCCGCTTGGCATTCTGCCGGATTCCCGGCACTACCAAGAACCCGGTAACCGCCGCACCCAGAACAATCCCGGCAATAATAGCCAATACTGTTGCAAAGCCCGAGGTATCCTTAAACTTTGTCGGCTGAATGATCAAATCATTTCCGCTGCGGTAGGAGATCAAATCCTCCTCCTGTTTTTTCTTTTTCCCGGCATTGCTCTCCCTGAGCATCTGGTTGGTCTCACGCAGATAACGGAATGTGAGGGTGTTCGCCGAATCAATCTTGATGGCCGCCCGCAGGGCGCGCTTTGCACGCTCATACTGTCCCTCCTTGATATACAAAAGGGCAAGAAGCTGGTGTCCCTTGACAAGCTTCGGGTTCAGAGACAAAACCTTTTTCAGCTGGATTACCGCCAGATCTGTGCTGTTCTGCCTGCAGTACAGCAATGCCTGATTATATTTTTTGATCGTCTGGTTGATCGTCTCCAGCTGCGTTGGATTTTTCTGAATCGCATCCAGATAACGTTCCGCCGTATTATGCTCCGGCTGGATATTTTTACTGATTACCCATTCTCCCAGCGCCGCCACGGTCTCTCCCATCTCAAAAAGCACCAGCCCCAGCAGATTGCGCGCCTGGATATTTCCCTTCTGAAACCGAAGACTTTTCTTAAGACTCTCCACCGCACCGGACAAATCCCGCACGCCGGCACGCTCCAGGCCCTGATTATAATAATAATTGGACGTATGAACAATCTTCTTATATATCTTTACATCTATTCCACAGTTCGGGCAAAAGCTTTCCCGGTTCAACTCCGCCCCGCAATGATAGCACTTCATGTCTTCCCATCACTCCTGAATCAAGTTCTCTCGGTATTCTCCTTTTTCCTCTTTCAGAATTTCCTTCAGGATATCCGTCACGTCTGTCAGATCCTGACCGTATATCGCTTCCTCAGCCTCTTCCACCTCCAGGCTGGGCTTGAACTTTTTTAATTCCTCTTCAAAATCAATCATTTTGATCTCCTTCGACAATCCGCTCTAATTCTCCGATAAAATACAGGGAACCTGCACAAAAAAGCAACTGTCCCGCTCGTTTTTGTTCGACTGCATATGCATACGCACTCTGACTGTCCGGCTTTTCCGTCACGCGCTGCCCGTTTTTTTCAAATTCCTCCCGGAGTGTTTTGGTATCCAGCCCTCTCTCATCCGCGACACGGGTCACAATAACCTGCTCCCATGCGATCTGCCGACACAGGCTGCGAATAGCGGTTCGGTAATCCTTCTCCCGCATCATCGCGAACAACAGAATCGGCTTTTCTGTCTCCAGCTGCTTCACGCTGTGCACCAGCTGTTCCACAGCATCCGCATTGTGCGCTCCGTCAAAATAAATCTCCGGTGTCACTGCCTGCATTCTGCCCGGCCATTTGGTCTCCCGCATTGCAGCGGCAATTTCCTCCCCGGTAAGCCCGATCTGATCGCGCACCAGGGAAAGCGCCCGATAAGCGAGCGCGGCATTCATCATCTGATAAACCGCCGGGAACGGGATTTTTAACTCAACCTCATCATACCCATCGGAATACGAAAAATCAATATATTTTCCGTCATTTGCGTGAAACTTAATTTTTTCGTAAGAAATTCCATAACAGGGTGCCTGCTTTCTCTTCGCCGCCCTTCGAAGTACCCCGGCCGCCTCCTCGCAGGATGCGTCAAAAACCAGCGGCACGTTCTCCCGGATGATCCCGGCCTTTTCACCCGCAATATCCGCGATCGTATCGCCAAGATACTCCGTGTGCTCCAGACTGATGGAGGTAATGATCGTAAGCAGCTTCTTTTCAAATACATTGGTCGCATCCAGTCTGCCGCCAAGTCCCGTCTCCAAAACCAGATAGCGTACCTGTTTTTTCCGAAAAAAGCACATGCCCATGGCAAACAGATACTCAAAAAAGGATGGATGCGCCAGCCCCTCTGCCCGCATCTGCTGCACTACGTCAAAAACCTCATAAAAACACGCTGCAAATTCTTCTCTGGTGCAACGCACTCCGTTTGCCACAAACCGCTCCTCCATGCAGACCAGATGAGGGGAAGTAAACATCCCTGTCGGGCAGTCCGCCGCCAGCAACGCCTGATTTAAGAATGCACAGACACTGCCTTTCCCGTTGCTTCCTGCCACATGAAAAATCTGAAATTCCTGTTCCGAAATTCCCAGACGCGTCAATAATTCGCGGGTATGCCCGAGATCATTTTTTTCTGCAAATTTCGGTATTCCGTATATGTAAGCACAAATCTCCTCATATGTCACAATCGTCACCACTCTCTCAGTATAAACGAGTACAGCTTTTTTTCAAGAGGGGATTCACCGCAGTTTCTGATCTTTTTTGACACCGCATTATAACGCCACCTCCAGCACTTCGCCAACAAACAGCTGTCGGCACGATGTCGTACTGACAGCGTCCGACGTTTAACCGAAACTGCGGAGACTCTATGCCTGCATCTGATCCAGCCGTGTCTGCACCTGCTCCATCATCTGCTGATACTTGGCCTGTTTGTCGCGCTCCTCCTGAATCTTTGCCGCAGGCGCTTTGCTGATGAACTTCTCATTACTCAGCATGGATTTCGAACGGGTAAGCTCCTTCGAAAGACGCTCTTTTTCCTTCAAAAGGCGCTCCCTTTCCTTTTGCAGATCCACCAGATCCTCCAGCGGCAGATATGCCACTGCCCCCGGAATTACCACAGAAACCGCATCCTCGGAAATTCCTTCTTTCTTCGCGTGAATCTCCACCTCTCCGGCACTGATGAGATTCTGATAAATCGCTTTCATCCGGTCAAATACCGCACGAAGCGATGCGTCCTCTGATACGATGGATACCTTTGCCTTTCTTGACGGCGGCACATCCATCTCTGTGCGAAGATTTCGGACTCCGCGAACCAGCTCCTTGACATGCTCCATCATTGCTTCCTCCTCCGGGAAGCTCCACTCCTCCTTATATACCGGCCAGTCAGCCAGCATAATGGTCTCCTCCCCGGGATTTAAGGTGCAGTATATTTCCTCGGTAAGAAACGGCATATAGGGATGCAGCAGCTTCAAGGCCTGTCCCAATACGGTTTTTAAGGTCCAGAACGCACAATTGGCTGCTTCGGGATTCTCCTCTTTTTTGTAAATGCGAACCTTTGCAATCTCAATGTACCAATCACAGAATTCATCCCAGATAAAGTCATAAATTTTCTGTACTGCAATCCCGAGCTCAAACTTGTCCATATTTTCCGTCACGTCTTTGGTCAGCGTGTTTACGGCAGATAAAATCCACCGATCCTCCGGTGAAAGCTTCTCCTGATCCGGTCGGGTAATCTCGTTTTCCTCCAGATGCATCAAAATAAAACGGGACGCATTCCATACTTTATTCGCAAAATTCCGGGATGCCTCGACACGCTCCCAGTAAAACCGCATATCGTTTCCGGGTGCATTTCCGGTAATCAGGGTCAGCCGCAATGCGTCCGCGCCATATCGGTCGATTACCTCCAGCGGATCAATACCGTTCCCCAGCGATTTGCTCATTTTGCGCCCCTGGGAGTCCCGAACCAGACCGTGAAACAATACGGTATGGAAGGGTGCCTTGCCCATCTGCTCATAGCCGGAAAAGATCATGCGGATGACCCAGAAAAAGATAATGTCATATCCGGTTACCAGCACATCATTGGGATAAAAATAATCCAGCTCCGGCGTTTTTTCCGGCCAGCCCAGTGTCGAAAACGGCCACAGGGCCGAGGAGAACCAGGTATCCAGCGTATCCGGATCCTGCGTCAGCTTCTTACTCCCGCATTTCGGACAGCAGCCGGGTGCCTGTTTCGATACAACCATCTCGCCGCAGTCTTCACAGTAGTATGCCGGAATCCGGTGTCCCCACCACAGCTGCCGACTGATGCACCAGTCGCGGATATTGTCTGTCCAATTGAAATACGTCTTCTCCATGCGTTTGGGCAAAAGCCGGACTTCGCCGTTCTTTACGCCCTCCACAGCCGGCTTGATGAGCTCATCCATCTTCACAAACCACTGCTGCTTGATCATGGGCTCTACGGTAGTGCCGCAGCGGTCATGAGTTCCCACATTATGGGAATGGGGCACTACCTTTACCAAAAGACCCTGTTCCTCCAAATCCTTTACCAGCGCTTTCCGGCATTCATAGCGATCCATCCCGGCATATTTTCCTGCCTTCTCGTTCATCGTCGCATCGTCCCGGATGACTACAATCTCCTCCAGCTTGTGACGCTTTCCCACCTCAAAGTCGTTGGGGTCGTGCGCCGGTGTAATTTTCACACAGCCGGTTCCGAATTCCTGATCCACATAGGCATCCGCGATGACCGGAATTTCCCGATCCGTCATCGGCAGCTTTAAGGTCTTTCCGATGATGTCGCGATACCGCTCGTCCTCCGGATTGACTGCCACAGCAGTGTCCCCAAACAAGGTCTCCGGGCGGGTGGTGGCAATCTCCACAAATCTTCCTTCCTCTCCCACTACCGGATAGTTGATATGCCAGAAGAATCCATCCTGTTCCTCGTGCTCTACCTCTGCATCCGAAATGGATGTCCCGCAGACCGGACACCAGTTTACAATACGGGAGCCTTTATAGATCAGACCTTTTTCGTATAATTTGACAAATACCTCCAGCACCGCATCCGAGCAGCCTTCATCCATGGTAAAGCGCTCTCTGCTCCAGTCCGCGGAGGAACCCATCTTTTTTAACTGGTTCACGATACGGCTTCCATACTCAGCTTTCCAGTCCCAGCATTTCTCCAGAAAGCCATCGCGTCCCAGCTCGTCTTTTTCAATCCCTTGTTCCTTCAGTGCATCGATGACCTTGACCTCCGTAGCAATGGCCGCGTGGTCTGTCCCCGGCTGCCAAAGTGCATTGTAGCCCTGCATTCTCTTATACCGGATCAGAATATCCTGCATGGTATTATCCAACGCATGTCCCATATGGAGCTGCCCCGTAATATTCGGCGGCGGCATCACAATCGTAAAGGGCTTTTTGCTTTGATCCGGCCGTGCTTTGAAATAACCGTTTTCTTCCCATTTTTTATATAACCGATCCTCGATCCCCTTCGGATCATAGGTCTTTGCCAGTTCTTTCTTCATGTGTTTCTCTCCTTATTCCTGTTCCTCTGTATCCGGGGCATTCATTACCTTCGCCTCGTCACACAAAAGATCCAATGCCTGATTGCAAAGATAAATTTTCTTCAGATAGGCTTTTCCGCTCTGCTCCGTCGCCCCATAGCTCAGATACAGCATGGATTCACTGCTGTAGCCATAATTTGAGAGCATGTTTTCCACATAGGTCTGGAATGCATCCTCGTCAAAGGTCAGCCCCTCCTTTGCGGCGATTGCCTCTAAGATCAGCTGCGTATCCACATCCGCCTTTACCTGCTCATCAATCTCCGCCAGAAAATCCTCGTACGTTTCGTTCAGATTGTTCGTTACATAATCCTCCAGCGTCGTCTCGTCATCACAATAATAATTTTCGTACTGCGTCAGAATTTCTTCCGTCCTGTACTCAATCAGTCCCTCCGGATAGGCATGTACCTTGCATATCTCCGTAATCTGATTTAATACGGCATTTCGAATGGCCGCGCTCTTTTCAGATTCATTTTCAGATTCCAGATACGTTCTGGTATCGTTGATCATATCCTGTGCGCTGTCATAGTCCAGAGATGAATTTTGCTCCTTAAGATAGGCGATATATGCATCGTCAATGTCCTCATAGGACACCGGTTTTTCCTCCACGATTTTGTTTACCGTCACCGTAAACACAACGTCCTGTCCTGCCAGTGTTTCCGTATAATTCTCCGGAAAGGTCAGATTCAGCTCCACCGTCTCTCCCACGGTTGCTCCGATCAGACCATCCTCGAAACCGTCTATAAACGTATGCGAGCCGATCTCCAGCACGCTTCCCTCTGCCGTTCCGCCCTCAAAGGCTTCCCCGTCCAGCGTTCCGACATAGTCAATATTGACAAAATCGCCTTCCTCCACCGTATCCTTGTCCAGATCAATGTAATAAGGATAGTAGGCTAATACGCTTTGCTCCAGAAACGCCTGATATCGGCATCCGTTACCGTATAGTCCTCATCCAATGTCACTTCAATCCCGGAATAATCTCCCAGCGTCACATAATCAGCTGCGTCATACTGCGGCATCACATCTGTGTCGCTCTCCGCGTCTGCCGTTATTTCTGTATTTTCCGCACTTTCTCCGGCTTTTTTTGAACCACATGCAGCCAGACTCACTGCCACTGTGGCACACAAAAATGCCGCCAATAATTTCCTTTTCATAGTTATAAATCCTTTCCTGAGCTTTTACAGCCCATTAAACATAACACATTATAGCGCAAATGAAAATACTTTGCTACCGGATTTTTTGTAACAGTTCAGCCATAGCTGCAAGCAGCTGCGAATCATGCTCGCATGAATGAGCAGCTGATTGTAGCTATGAGCGGAACGCCCGATTATGAGCAAAAGGAGCTGCGTCAGCAGCGGAAAGCACTGAAAGTGCGTTTTGCGAATGGGCGTGGGCTGAACTGTTACGATTTTTTCATTGATTTTTCAGAAATACGATGATAAAATGTATTGGTGTTTCTATATTGATTGAAGGAGGAGTTCAACGTGCCGACCTATGCCATTGTATTAATCATTGTAGCAGTTGTTTTGCTTGCAGCCGTCGTCGTGCTGTACTTTCTGGGAAAAAAGACCCAGAAAAAGAAAGAGGAACAGGATGCGCAGATTGCTGCCGCTTCCCAGACCATTTCCATGCTGATTATCGATAAAAAAAAGATGCGCATGAAGGATGCCGGGCTGCCGACAAACATTCTCGCCCAGACACCAAAGCTTCTGCGCAATTCCAAAATGCCGATCGTAAAGGTAAAGGTCGGACCGAAGGTCATGACGATGATCGCTGACGCAGCGATCTATGATCAGATTCCCATAAAAAAAGAAGTAAAGGCCACCGTCAGCGGACTGTATATTACCGGTGTCCGGGGACTTCGCGGTCCGATTGAGACCCCCCAGAAAAAGAAAAGCTTTTTTTCAAAGCTTCAGGAAAAAGCAGGTATGAAATAAATGCGCAGAAACTGCAGGGAAGTTTTGGCGTCCGGTATTAAGGAATGACGCGAAACATCCCTCGCAGTTCTGCCGCTCTGATTTCTATATGCAGCGTACAATCCCTCAGATATTCATCGTTTATCTCCAGCGTATAGTGGATCATCCCGCTGATACACGCATCTGTCTCTTTCATTTCGAGCGTCCGGGTAGCGATTCCGAGCTGCAGCCTTCCAAAGGGGAGTACATAATCGGACAACGTTTTCCTGTTTTCCTCAAATACCATCTGCGTATTTACCGCGCCCTTTTTCGTAAGCTCCAGCATATCCCCTGTAAATCGGATTCTGTTTTTAACCGCCCCCGGCAAGTCCTCCGAAGCTTCCTCATAGAAGATATAGTGCTCTCCGTTTTTCTGATAATACGTTCCCCTTGCCACAACCTCTGTGGTTTCCTTCTCCTGCTCCCTGTCCGTCTGCACACCGCGGATTGTGATCATCACGTCTTTTGTCATATTGCGCCTCCTTCTTACAGGTTAACGCAAAGTATACCATAATTTTTCTTATTCTGCAGTTTTATTTTTCAAAAAAGACAAAGATTGAAACGAAATCCTGTAATTTTTTTCTTCCATCAGAGACCGGTATTCCTCCGCGGTCAATGTTTTTTTCAGCGCTTCTCCCGATTTCTCGTCCGGCAGCTGATATACACTCCCGGAAAAACACATATTCGGATACATCACACACCACCAGTTATGTCCTTCCCCCTCTCCGATTACTACCTCAAGCGCACGATATCTGCCTGCCGGAAAGGTATACGCACCATAGGTTTTTACCGGGAAATCCACATCCTGCACATAGGCCTCTACTCCATACTCATAGCCCTGCGCTCCGATGACCCTTTGTGCCGCCGCCACTATGTCCGGCAGACTTTCCTTCACAATCCGCTCCGATTCCTCCCGGCTGTCCGCCTCCGCAAGCCGCTCTCCCATCATCGCCCCCACTTCGTCCCGCACTGCCAGCTTCAGCTTCTGATCCTGTTCGCTGTCACTGTTTGCCCGCACATGAAACCGCAGGATTTTTTCTGCGATTCCCTGTTGATTCTGCCGCTGGTACACCGCATTCAGTCCCGTTCCCAAAACT
Organism: Lachnospiraceae bacterium; assembly: GCA_017484135.1. Lineage (GTDB taxonomy): Bacteria > Bacillota > Clostridia > Lachnospirales > Lachnospiraceae > Roseburia_C. The sequence continues at coordinate 2,964 of JAFUTQ010000015.1, read as the reverse complement.
GCCAGAATTACAATTCCTGCCAAAGTCCTTTTCCATCCGGTTTTCCGATTCATAAATTTCACTCCTTATTTCATGATAATCAGAGTATTGACCGGATTTTTTTCTTTTATACAAAACATAACAATTCTGCCCACGCCCATAGTTGTTACTGCAAAGCCTATATCTCGTGAAAACGGCAGACATACTGAATCCTCAGATTTGCCAGATAGGCAGGATAATCCGACGCATAGCGGGCATAGGCCGTCCGGTCGTATCCCCCCAGCTTATAGTAGCTGTTCGTCAGATCAATTCCCTGCTCCCGCAGCTGCTCCTGTGCCTGCTTTGTCAGCTCATCGGCAAAGAGTTCTTCCATATTTTCCGGTATTTCTCCTGCAAACCGCTTGATATTTCCGCTAATCCATACGGTTTCATCCACCTGTGCTCCGTTTCCCCGGATTTCATACTGACAATGAATGCCCGAAAGCTGTATCAGACTTCCGTCCTCCATGGCAATTCCATAACGCAAAAGCTCCCCGCAGGACAGCAGCAGCTGCTCTCCCTGCTCGGATGTGAGATACCCGGCCGGAGTAAATCCACACAGAACCTCATACCCGGCAATGACCGGCTGTCCGCTGTCAAGCCCAAGCTCCGGTATCATCAGCATTTCATCCTGATTGTGATAGGCCTTCAGCAGGTCGCCCAGCGTGACCGCGGCATCGGATTTGTGATCCTGCGATGAGGTGATCAAATCCTTCAGATAGTTTCCCACATTATCCTCGAGATTCTCCCCGCATGCCATCAGCTCCTCCGGCGTTGCCTTACAGGTAAATAACAGCGTGCTTCGTGCAATCACATTCTGCTGCTCCACAAAATCCAGAAAGTCCGCCAGTTGTTCCGAATGGAAAAGAAGCTCCTGCCCGATCACAAGCGCCTTGATATGGTTATAATCCATTTTTCCCGGATTTTTGGCATCCGCCTCCTCAAACAATTCATAGCTGTTTGTCCCCGCTGCCGCAATATTTGCGCGATTTTCCTTTTCTGTCTTCTGATCTGCCACATCGCTGACACGCTGAAAGCCCAGCGCCATCTGATAGCCGCCGGTTTCTTCCCAGGTAACTGCCGCCGCCAGAGGAAAATTCCGCTCCTCCAGCTCTGTGCTGCTGCAGCCGCACAAAAGCACCATTGCCGTGGTCAAAAAAACAAGTACTTTTCCCACTTTGATCATATTTTTTTCCTCCTTATGCAAAGTATAAAAAGCAGAAGCAGACTGACCGGCAGCACCACCCCATACTGAATACTCACAAAAATCGTCCTGCACACAGCATATCTGTAAATACAAACGGTAAACAAAAAGGTCAGCACCAGAGCGCATCCGATCCAGATCCCCTTTTTGGATCGTTTCCATAATTTCTGCGGCAGATCGGACGCAAAAAACATCCCGGTATTCACAAAGGCATACAGGGTAAAAAACCAGATTGCCACCATAAAAACATCCTGCCGTTCCAAAAAGCCTCCGGGGAGCTTTACCATACTCATAAGCGTTATAATGGGATAATCCATCGTTCGCAACGTGCGCTCCCCAAAGATGCCTGTCAGCAGCAGGCAGACGACCGCGTTGATTCCTGCCGCGAAAACCATGCTTTTTCGACAGCACCGCCCCGCGCAGTCCGGTTTCCGCAAATAAGGTGTCAGAAAAAAGGCTGCTGCCGAAATCATATAAAACAGAAATACCATGCCGGTTCCCTGCAACAGCTCTCTGATTCCATGTGTCGCTATCGGTGTCCACAGATCCACATCCACATCCCGGGCAGCCAAAAAAAGCATCAGAATCAGGGGAACTAGGAGGATCCAGTAAAGCAGTTCATAAATTCTTGCCCGCCCCTCGATTCCATGAGAAATCCCATAGCCGCCCAAAACAAAAATAAACAAGACCACCAGATAAAAGGATTCCTCCACGAGCAGATTTTTTGTGATCATATCTCCCAGCAGATACGCGCCATATGCGGCCAGAAGACAGCCCTCCACAGAATAGAAGATCCCCGCGGGATACCGAACCCACCCGGGCAGACCTCCCTGCCGGAGCTTTTTCACTGCACGCTGGAGCATCGGAATCATGAAAAACGCCGGAAGCAGCGCCAGACCGATGGCAAAGACTGCGTCTTTTCCCAGTATCCGGGTCAGCGCTGTCGGAAGTACAAGCGTACTGATGCCCAGCGCGTCATAATCCAGCAGCCGGATCAATTGACGGTTGGATATCTTCTGATTATCTGAAAACATTTATTTTTTCCTCCTTAACCGCACCCGGCGATCTCTTCTGGCATAGACCGGGCGGCGGTTCAACGCGAACAACGGCATACGGATAATGCTGTCCCGCTCATCCTGATAATCGTTGAGATCCGCTCCTACAAACGGCATCAGATAGGGAATCCCAAAGCTTTTCAGATGAGAGAGATGAATCAGTACGGCAAGTGTGGCGGTCAGAAATCCGTAAAAGCCGAGCCATGCACAGAGCGCAATATAAAAAAATTTCAGAATCCGAAAAGCAGTGGCAAATTCTTCATTTGGTATGGCAAAGGAGCACAGTGCCGTAAACGCCACCACAATCACCACGATGGGACTGGTCAGATTTGCTTCTACCGCAGCCTGCCCGATAATCAGACCTCCCACGATGCCGATGGTATTTCCCATGGCTCCCGGCAGGCGCACCCCGGCCTCCCGCAAAAGCTCAAAGGACAGCTCCATCAACAGAATTTCCACCACTCCGGGAAACGGAACTCCCTGTCTGGCCGCTGCAAAGGACAGCAGCAGATTGGTCGGTAAAATCTGGGTATGAAAATTACAGACAGCCAGATAAAGCCCGGGCAGTGCCATGGCAAAAAAGGATGCAAGATACCGGAGCACTCTCTCGATGGAAGCAATTTCCCATCGGCTGTAGTAATCATCACTGGTCTGTATGAATGAATTATAGTTTGTCGGTAAAATCAG
>JAFUTQ010000102.1 GCA_017484135.1 Lachnospiraceae bacterium | reverse complement strand
CTTCTAACACCACACGTTTACAAGCTGTAAATATCTACCTTTACTATATCAGAAAACAGGTGTGACATGCAATATAAATTTGTATTATTTCAAAGCCGTGCCGATGGGGCAAAAGGATGTGGAATGATCGGGGGTAATCGGTGCACATCGCGAAGCAATGTGCACACTTTTCACAGGAAACCGCCTCGGAAAGCTGGCTTTCCGGAGCGGTTTCCTGTGAAAAAAGTCAATGCCGACTACGTCGGCATGACCGATTCCCCCTGATCATTCCGCATCCTTTTGCCCCATCGACATGGCTTTCAAATAATACAAATTTATATTGCATGTCACACCTGTTTTCTGATATAGTAAAGGTAGATATTTACAGCTTGTAAACGTGTGGTGTTAGAAGCTTTCGTAATAGTAAAATATAGTTGGGAAATAGGAGGATGCCGTCGACATGAGTGTGTCCAAGGAGAAAAAAATCAGTAAGTTAAAGAATCATGCAATATGGCCGTTTGTAGTGGCGATTGTTATGGTTGTTGTCCTGTTTTTGGCACTCAGTGCCGCACTGATTGCGATTGCTTACAGCAGTATTTTCTCATCAAAGGTACAGAATCTGTATGATACAGCACAGGAAGTTGCGCAAAATTATGAGGAAAACGGAGAAGACAAGGAGAACTTTGAGAAAATCTGCAATAATATGATTACATATACTCCGAATCTGCTGAATGTCTGTGTTGTGGATCAAAATAATCAATTGCTGTGGAATTACGGGGGAAACACACCGGATTTTAATGAAACGAGCCAGAATTTTTCCGTAAAGGCGATGTTTGATAAAAGTGCAGAGGGAAACGGAACAGAGATGGAGTTTCTCTTTAATGAGGAGGAGAATGAAGTTGACCTGATTCAGGATTTACAGGATGATTCGGGCATCGGAAAGGTTTTTCTCTCTATGAAGGTATGGGGAATTCTTCCGGTCATGAACGGGGGCGAGAAAATTTGTGTACAGCAGTCGCTGGTAGTGTATCATCATGAGGTTCTCATGATCGTGGCGGCGCTGGGAATCTTTGCGGTGCTTGCGATATTGGTGCTGGTATGGAATATTGTATCACTGGTGCGGATGGTACGGCTTCGGAAGCGGGAAAAGGATATCTTATACATTGACGTACCTACGGGTGGAAATAATCTGCAGTATTTTTATGACAAGGCAGAGGCACTGCTGAAGGCAAACCAGCGAACGAATTTTCACTATGCACTGCTCAGCATTCGTATGGAAAAATATCACAATTTTTGCTCCTGTTATGGAATCAAAGAGGGCGAGGAGCTGATGGAAAATCTGTACGAAAAACTGCAGGAGCATATGCAGAGCAAGGAACTGGTGTCGCATGCCGCAAAAGCGGATTTTGCAGCGTTGCTCAAGTACGGCGAGAAGGATAACCTGTTTTACCGGCTGGATCATCTGCTGGAAAACTTAAAAAAGGTCCGGGAGAATCAAAAGCTCAATTTCGGAATCGGTATTTACTGGGTGCCGGAGAAATATGAAGATGTTGCAACCATGTACAATTATGCTGAGCTGGCGCAGGAAACAATCCCGGAGGATCTGGAGGATCATATCAAATGCTTCGAGGAAGAAATGCTCAATGATCAGCGATGGGTGCGGAAGGTTGAGGATGAAATGGAGCACGCGCTGTCCAATCGGGAGTTCAAGGTATATTTACAGCCGAAGTACAGTACCAGAGAAGAACGGCTGTCCGGTGCAGAGGCCCTGGTTCGGTGGATTCATCCCAAGGAGGGCTTTATTCCGCCAAACAAATTCATTCCGATTTTTGAACAAAACGGATTCATTTTGCAGCTGGATGATTATATGTTGAATGAAATTGCGAAAATGCAGGCAAAATGGTTATATGAGGGAAAAAAGATTGTTCCGATTTCGGTAAATGTTTCCAGAGCTCATTTTACCAAGGATGATCTTGCGGAGCATATCTGTAAGGTGGTGGATAAGTATAACGTGCCCCATGACAAGATTGAGCTTGAACTGACAGAGAGTGCATTTTTTGACGATAAGGATATTCTGATCAATACCGTCAAGAAATTAAAGCAGTATGGTTTTGAAATTTCAATGGATGATTTTGGGGCAGGATACTCGTCGCTGAACTCATTGAAGGAGCTGCCGTTGGATGTGCTCAAGCTGGATGCGGAATTTTTCCGCGGTGAGGATCGGGAAGGCCGCGGGGATCTGATCGTAGGGGAGGCGATCACGCTGGCGAAAAAGCTGGATATGAGAATCGTGGCAGAGGGAATCGAGACAAGAGAACAGGTGGATTCTCTGGCAGAGAAAAATTGTGATTTGATTCAGGGATATTATTTTGCAAAGCCGATGCCGATTGAGGAGTTTGAACAGGTGGCATTTGGAGCACCTGCGCAGGCTTAGAACGAAGCGGAAAAGAAAGGAGATCATATATGGCACTATCAGTCAGGGGATTCGGAGAATACACTGCAGTCAGACCTATGAATTATTCGCTCGCGAATCGTTCCGGTGTTTCTGAAGCTTACACGGAATCCATGAAACAGGTTCAAAGTCTTGGCGCATTTCAGAGTGTAGATGCGGTCAATCCGGTGCAATATGCCAATGCCCGTTCTTATTCACGGGTAGATTCCGCATCAGCATTGGAAAATGCGCAGAAAGCGAATCGGGAGTTCAACTCCGTAGCTGCCGGATTTTCCGGAGCTCTTACCGGATATGGAAGTGACAGCGTGGGGTATGGATATGAGCTTGTGGGTAGTAATATTGATCTGTATGCATAAGCATTACATGCGGGAGATTGAGGTTGTGAATGCGATTTGTTGTTCGAAAGAGCAGAGACAGAAATCGGGAATTGTGGAAAGGAATATGATCCACAATTCCCGTTTTCAAAGTATATAAAAAAGGGAAAATCCGCGGGACGGTTGGTTCGGAGCGGTTACCCGAGAGGGATAATATATGAATGATATGGACGAGGCAGAAAGAGCAGAGCGCAGAGCGATCAGGCGGGAAAATATGCGCCGGATGAAAAGGAGACAGCAGTTGTTCCGGCGGTGGCTGCTTCCCGGTTTTGGACTGACAGTGGTTATGATCACAGGGCTTGTGCTGCTGAGTGTGAAGATTGGAAAAGCAGATACCCGGCACAGGGAGAAGGCTGCGACAGAACTTCCGGCGGAAGAACTGGTGGCGGAGACCGGAGAGAAGGAGGCTGAGGAGGAAACTGAAGCGGTATCATCTGCGGAGGATCTGAATCAGATGATCCTGGTCGGAGACATGGAATTTTCCCCGGTTATGAAGCGGTGCGCACTTCGGATACGGTAGCGATTGAACAGACGGAGGATATGGAGAGCGAGTATGCGATTCTGGTAAACGCGAATACCGGTGTGGTGGTAGGAGAGCGAAATGCGGATGTTATCATGAATCCGGCATCTATGACGAAGGTCATGACCGTGCTGGTGGCTGCCGAGCAGATCGAAAATCTGGACGATGAAACGACAATCTCTCAGGAGGCCGTAGATTATTCCTATGCCCATGACTGCAGCAATGTGGGGTATGAAGTGGGGGAAACGGTAAAGGTGCGGGATTTGTTTTATGGTACGATTCTGCCATCGGGCGCGGACGCGGCATACGAGCTGGCGATGTATACAGCGGGATCTCAGGAAGCCTTTGTGGATCTGATGAATGGCAAGCTGGCAGAGCTTGGATTGGCGGATTCGGCACATTTTACAAACTGTGTGGGGCTCTATGATGAAAATCATTACTGTACCGTGTATGATATGGCGATGATTCTGAAGGCTGCGATGGAAAATGACTGGTGCAGGGAGGTATTGTCGGCGCATATTTACGAGATTCCGGCATCGGAGCTGCATCCGGATGGAATTGTGCTGTCCAATTGGTTTCTGCGGAGAATTGAAGACAAGGATACGCAGGGGGAGGTGCTGGGAGCCAAGACCGGTTATGTGGATCAGTCGGGCTTCTGCTGTGCAAGCTGTCAGAAATCCAATGACGGCACACCCTATATCTGCGTGACCGGAAAAGCACACAGCAACTGGAGATGTATCAAGGACCATGTGACGATTTACACGACTTATGGAAGGGTTTCGGAATCGTCCTCCGAAGCTTCCGAGTGAAATTTGTGAACCATGGCAATCTGTTCCGGTTCGGGTTCCAGATAAAGGGTGCCATGTACGGCATCTAAAACCGCTTCTTTATCATTCCACTCTATGCTCGGAGCAATTCCCACCACAGCGGGGATGCTCCACAGTCTTGCCAGAATGGCACCGTGAGAGTTGTAGTTGCTGTGATAGATCATAATACCAAGAATATTATTTTTTTCAAAAAACAGGGTTTCTTCCGGGATGAGCTCATCCGCTACGAGAATTACCGGTTCGGTCAATTCGGGAAATTTTCGTTTATTCCCGCCCAGTATGTCAAGAAGCATCTCCATCACGTATTGAATATCATAGGCGCGTTCGCGCATGAAGTCATCTTTCATATCCTCGAATTCGAGCCGGAAGCGCGTCTCGGCTTCCAGTACAGTTCTTCTTGCGCTATAGTGGCGCTCCGAGATCATTTTTTCACATTCGGCAGAGGCGATGATGTCAGACAGCAGCAATTGACGAGCCTCTGTAAGGATTGCTTCCTGCTCGCGATTTTCTTCCCGGTATCGGGCAGCGGTGTCTGCCAGTTCCTCGTTTACCAGCCGGATCCCTTTCTGCAGAGTCAGCAGCTCTTTTTCGACATCTGTTGTAAGCTCGTTAGCAAAATTTTCCCTTCTGGCACAGAAATATAAGATCTTTCCGTGAGCCATACCGGAACTCACGCTTGTCCCTTCATATGAATACATCCTGATAGCTCCCCTCTGTTTGTGCAATACTCCCATCATTATAATATTAAAAAAAAACGATTGCAACATTTTTGCGGATTTGTTCGGTGATTTCAAGCGCGAAAACGTTTTCGATATCCGAGTGATGACGTGGGAAAATAAGCTTGAACCACAAGGCGAGGCGCTCTTTTATAGGAAAAAACGAACGATAACAGACTACAAGCATGAAAACGTTTTCACAAATTAGCCTTGAAAATCCATCTTTTGGGGTTTATGCTGAAACAAATCAAAAGGAGATATTCGGGATTGTTAAAAATCAAAACCGAATGAAAGAAAGAGGAGGATATGATTATGACGCAAAAAAAATTTTTGCATACAGCAAAAGCAAAAAAGATCGGGGCAGCAATTATGATTGCAGCCCTTACACTGGGGACAACAGGCTGCGGGTCACAGAGTGCCTCAGCCGAGGGAAACGGCGCGATCAAGATCACGAACGTTTCCTATGATCCGACCAGAGAGTTATACGAGGCATACAACAAGGCGTTTGTAGAGTACTACAAGGATGAAAAGGGAATTGACGTAGAGGTCGTGCAGTCTCATGGTGGTTCCGGCGGTCAGGCGCGATCCGTAGTAGAGGGCGCTGAGGCAGATGTGGTAACGCTGGCTTTGGAGCATGACATTACATTAATTGAAGAAGCGGGTCTGATCGAGGAGGGCTGGCTCAGTGAATTTGACAGAGATTCTTCGCCGTATACCTCCACCATCGTATTTCTGGTACGCAAGGGCAATGAGAAGAATATCAATGACTGGGATGATCTGACAAAGGAAGGCGTGGATATCATCAATCCGGATCCAAAATCCAGTGGAGGAGCTTGCTGGAATTTCCTTGCAGCATGGCACTATGCGGATTTGAAGTTTAACGGAGATGAAGAGAAGATCAAGGATTTCGTGAAAGCGATCTATGACAACGTAACCGTTATGGATTCCGGAGCGAGAGGCGCTACGACTACTTTCGTAGAGAACGGACAGGGCGATGTCCTGATCGCATGGGAGAATGAGGCGATTGCGACGGTTAAGGAATATCCGGATGAGTATGAGATCATCTCTCCGAGCATTAGTATTCTGGCACAGCCGAGTGTGGCGATTGTAGATGAGAATGCGAAAAAAGACGGCGTAGAGGATGTGGCCAGAGATTATCTGGAGTATCTGTACACAGACAGCGCCCAGAGGATCATCGGAGAGAACGGCTACCGTCCGTCTACAGAATCTATTCTGAATGAGTTTTCGGATAAATTTGATCTGAGCATGGATCTGGCAACCATCAGTGATTTCGGTGGCTGGAATGCGGCGTATGACAAATTCTTCGTTGACGGAGGCATCTTTGACGAGATACATGGCGCATAAAACAAAGCAAAGTATGAGAGAAAGTGTGAATTTATGGCAAAAAGTAGAGTAAAAAAATATCGCGGCGGGCATGTGATTCCGGGCTTCGGGCTGACACTGGGAATTACCATCGCAATGCTTTCGTTGTTGATCCTGATTCCGTTGGCATCCGTGCTGGGAAATGCCTTCCGGCAGTCGCCGGCAGCCTTTTTTAAGACGATTACCCAACCGAATGTCATCCATTCTTTTGAGACCAGTATTTTGTGCTCTTTTATCGCGGCAGTCATCAACTGCGTGTTCGGTCTGATACTGGCATGGGTGCTTGTAAAATATGAATTTCCGGGCAAACGGATTCTGGATGGATTGATCGAGCTTCCGTTCTGCCTTCCTACCGCAGTAGCCGGAATTACCTTGTCGAAAATGTATTCCACTACCGGAGAATTGGGTGGACCGCTTTCAAAGCTGGGAATCAAGGTGTCTTATACACATATAGGACTGACGATCGCACTGGTCTTTATCGGAATTCCGTTTGTTGTGCGGGCAATTCAGCCGGTGTTAGAGAAGATGGATAAACAGTACGAGGAGGCAGCATATATACTGGGCGCGAGCAAAACGAAGACATTTTTTAAGGTCATACTTTCCGAGATCAAACCCGCCATGCTAACTGGTTTTGGATTGGCATTTGCCAGAGGGATCGGCGAATACGGAAGTGTCATCTATATTTCGGGCAACAGTGAGAAGGAACGCACACAGGTGGTTTCCTATGTGATCATGCAGAAACTGAATTATCTCGACTATGAGAGTGCAACGGCCATCGCGCTGGTACTGCTTATCATTTCTTTTTTGCTGCTGTTTTTCATCAATGTAGTGCAGATTCGCCAATCCAGACGAACGAACAATGTGTAGGAGGTGCGCCATGGCGAAAAACAGAAAAGGTTCAGAAAAAAAGGTAGATATTACAAAAATCGTACTGATTGCGCTTAGTGTACTGTTCGTGTTTTTGATGCTTGTAATGCCGTTAATATCCGTAATCGTCAATTCGCTGCGGGAAGGATTCAAATTTTACTTCCAGTCTCTGGGAACCTCCTACGTACTGAGTGCATTGGGGGTCACGGTAATTGCAACAGTCATCGCAGTCATCGTAAATACATTTTTCGGTCTGGTGGCATCCTGGGCGATTACAAAGTTTTCTTTTAAAGGAAAACAGGTGCTTGCAACACTCATTGACATTCCCTTTTCCATCTCTCCGGTGGTTGCAGGTTTGTCCTATGTTATGACATTCGGCAGATTGGGCTGGGCGAGACCTTTGATCAATGCAATTAATAATACCTTTGGAACGGATATCCAGATTGTATTTGCAATTCCGGGCGTGGTGCTTGCAACGATCTTTGTTACCTTCCCGTTTGTATCCAGAGAGCTGATACCGGTATTGAATGTAGAAGGTACAGATGAGGAAGAGGCGGCTGCATTGATGGGCGCAAAGGGCTTTACCATCTTTCGCAAGATTACCTTCCCGCATATCAAGTGGGCACTGGTGTATGGCGTGATCTTATGTACTGCGAGAGCATTGGGAGAATTTGGTGCGGTCAATGCACTTTCCAAGACCAGAGGCGAGACATTTACGCTGCCGTTGGAGATTGATGCTTTGTATCTGGCAGGTTCGGCAGATTCCATTGTGTCCTCCTTTGCGGTTTCGTCGCTGCTGGTAATCATTGCAATCGTGGTTCTTATCATTCGAAATATATTTGAGCATAATGCGAAGAAAGAATAGGTGAGTGTATGTACGTTGAATTAAAAAATATCAATAAAAATTATGGGAACTTTCAGGCGTCCACAGACGTAAATCTGGGAATTGAAAAGGGAAGCCTGGTAGCGCTGCTGGGGCCCAGCGGAAGCGGAAAGACGACGATTCTTCGTATGATCGCAGGGTTGGAAACTCCGGACTCCGGAGATATTCTGATCGATGGGGTCAGGGTAAATGATGTGGCGCCTTCTGAGCGCGGAATCGGTTTTATGTTCCAGAATTATGCATTGTTCCGCTACATGACAGTATATGATAATATTGCATTTGGCTTAAAGCTGCGCAAGGAGGATCCGAAAAAGATCAAAGAGAGAGTGGAGGAGCTGCTGGAGCTGACCAGTCTGAAGGATTTCGGGAAGCGTTACCCCAACCAGTTATCCGGCGGTCAGAGACAGAGGGTGGCATTTGCCAGAGCGCTTGCGCCCAATCCCAGTCTGCTGCTTTTGGATGAGCCGTTCGCAGCCATTGATGCAAAGGTCAGACAGGAACTGCGAAGCTGGCTGAGAGAGATCATCTATAAGGTTGGAATTACCAGTATCTTCGTTACACATGATCAGGATGAGGCGGTAGAGGTGGCAGATCAGATCATCGTCACGAACAAGGGAAGAGTGGAGCAGACCGGAACGCCCCGTGAGATATATAAGGATCCGCATACTCCGTTTGTCTCCCAGTTCATCGGTCAGTCTACGATTGTGGAAGAGTATTACAAAATGAAGGGATTTCAAAAGGGACCTTACAAGGGCGCGATTATCCGGCCGGAGTTTATTGAGGCGTTTAAGAGTGATAATAAGGTATTTGAGGATGTCATCGGCTGCTCCGAGGAAGGAACGATTACAGATATTCTCTTCCGTGGAAACAGTCTGCTTTTGAAGCTTGATGTAAACGGGGTTACCCTGACCACACACCGGTCGCTGGAACGACGCAGCGTGAAAATCGGAGAAAAAATGCGTGTGATTATATACCGTCTGTATGCATTCGATGACGAGAAAGCATATCTTCTGGAAAACGAGGAGCTTCTGAAATATGATGTAAAGAACAGACATTTGGAGGCCTATCTGTATTCGTCAGACGGCTACTTTGTGGTATAATGTGCGTAAGCATTGAGCAGCACCAAAATCAAAATCTGATTATTCGGCTGCTTGCAGACGAAATAATCAGATTTGATTTTGATAGGGCGAAAGCCCGTCAGCTCAAAAATGCGCAGCATTTTTGAGCGTGTGCTGCGGGTTAAATCATATAAATAGCCATAAGCAGCACCAAAATCAAAATCTGATTATTCGGCTGCTTGCAGACGGAATGATAGATTAAAGGGACAAAAGGTCATGTCGATTAAAGAGATCGCTAAGAGGGCAGGGGTATCTCCGGCCACGGTGTCAAGGGTATTGAATCATCCGGAGTATCGCT
>JAFUTQ010000101.1 GCA_017484135.1 Lachnospiraceae bacterium | reverse complement strand
GTAAAGGACTATATAGATACGGATACGGTATCGGTTGTTGATACGGTTCTCGGTTCCTGGACACCGGTTCATTATTATGGGTAAGAGGACGCTTGGATGAGGATCCGGCAGGGATTACTCCCTGCCGGATCTGATGTGTAAAAGTAATTGACAAACGACAAAAATGACATTATAATAGTGCTATAAAGAATTTCAGGTGCATATCCGGCGTATCGCCTTATTTCACTTTGAAACAAAAACGAATAATGGATGTGTGGCAGAGGCGGACGAGGAACGGTTTACGTTTTTTGTGTTTCATAGAGGCCTCCTGGCACAGAAGGCGAGGTTTATGGCACAGAAGGATTTGACGCAGAAAAATCTGGAGATGTATCCGGATGTATTTGCAGATGTATTAAATGCATTGTATTACAATGGCAGGCAGGTGATCAGAGAAGAGGAGCTTCTGCCTGCACCGACAGAGGGCTTTTATCCTGGGGGAAGTACTGTTCTTAAGAACCAGTTTCAGGATGTGAGCATGTATCTGATCAGAAACGGACAGGTCAGGATGAGATATATGCTCGAAAATCAGACAAGACCGGAGCGTAAGATGGTATTGCGCAAGGCAGGGTATGAGGGCGCGATTTATCGGAGGCAGTTGGAAGAGAAGACCATTTATCCGGTAGCAGGAACCGTGCTCTACTGGGGGAAAGGGCATTGGCGCTCGCCGCGCAGTCTGCGGGAGCTGTTTGCAGAGAGCTTTGAGGATCATGCGGTAAAAGAGATGGAGGAGCATGTGGACGATGTCCGTATGGATGTGTTTGAGATGACAGGGCTTCCGGCGGATGTCAGAAAACGATTTCGTAGTGATATGAGAGTCATAGTAGATTATCTGGCGGAGGGAAAGGATTATGATCCGGGAGACCGGGTGATCCGGCATCCGGAGGCGTTCTTATGGATGTTATATGCGTTGACGGGAGATGCGCGGTATAAAAAATTGTGTAAAGAGGTTGTCGGAAAGGAGAATGTGAAAATGTGTGAACTGTTGGACAAGTATGAAAAACGCGGAGAAAAACGTGGAGAAAGACGTGGCGTGGACAGGGTGAACCGGCTGCATGCACTATTGCTTGAAAAAAATCGGTTAGAGGACCTGAAGAGAGCAGTGGCGGATGCAGCGTTCCAGAAGAAATTGTTCCGGGAATTCGGGTTGTGATAGGAAGTAAGCCCCGGTGGATGCCACATTGGTGCCGCCGGGGCTTATTGGTTCGAATGTTTACAAGCAGAGAATCACAATCTGGTATTGATAAATTACAAAAACAATCTATTTCAAATCTATGGACAATCTAACCAACATCTTACCCGATTTTGCAACACGCAGCGACGTACGCACGTATCTGAACAGCATCCCTAACCTGTGGGAGACCTTCTCGCAGCTGCCCGAGGCGACCCGCGAGCTCATGATCGGCTTTTTCCTGGGGCAAAACAGTCTGCCCGTGACCTACGACACCGTGTTTCGGATGGTTTTTAACCCGTATGATCACGGTGACCGGATCGAGGCACTGCTGTCGGCTCTGTTTGGCCGCAAGGTGAAAATCGTTGATGTGCTCAGCCGCGAGGGAACCCAGCTTTCCGAGAAGGCCAGTTTTGTGATCATGGACGTGCTGGTGGTGCTCGACGACGGAACGTATGCGAACGTGGAGATGCAGAAGATCGGATACCAGTTTCCCATCGAACGCAGCGACTGCTACAGCGC
>JAFUTQ010000100.1 GCA_017484135.1 Lachnospiraceae bacterium | reverse complement strand
TGCTTTTAGAATGACAGGCGCAAGAAACCGCTTCGAAAAGCTAACTTTCCGAAGCGGTTTTTATGCAAAGAGCCAATGCCGACTGCGCCCAAAATTCCTGAAATCATTTCACCACAAACGAAACAATTTTATTAGGCACATAAATCTCCTTTACCACATTTTTCCCTTCTAAGGCAGCCGCCACCTTCTCGTCTGCTCTGGCAATGCGCAGCGCCTCTTCTTTTTCACAGCTGTTCGGGATGGTAATGGTATTTTTCAATTTTCCGTTGACCTGCACGCCGATCTCGATAGAGGCATCTACGATCTTTCCTTCATCATATTTCGGCCATGGTGCTAAGGATACGAGTCCCTCCTGTCCCAGGCTCTCCCACAGCTCCTCACTCAGATGCGGAGCAAAGGGACAGAGCAGCTTGATCACCGTAAGCAGGCTTTCCCGGTTGATCTTTCCTTCCGCAGAAATATCATTTAACAGCCCCATCAGGGTTGCGATGGCGGTATTAAACTTCATTGCCTCAATATCTTCCGACACCTTCTTGATCGCCTTGTGCAGCTTTGTCTCAAGCTCGGGGGAATCCGCTTCCTCCGTCACAATATCCGTCAATGCCGCGATTCGCTCCAGAAAACGCTTACAGCCCTTCAGCGATGCATCATTCCACGGCGCTGCCACCGCATAATCTCCCATGAACAGAATATAAGTTCTCAGGGCATCCGCACCGTAGGATTCCACAATATCCAGCGGATCGATGACGTTGCCCTTTGACTTGCTCATCTTCTCGCCATCCGGTCCTAAGATCAATCCCTGAGCAGAACGTTTCTTGTATGGCTCCGGCGTATTTACCACACCGATATCATATAAGAACTGATGCCAGAAACGGGAGTAGATCAGGTGGCGCGTCACATGTTCCATCCCACCGTTGTAATGATCTACCGGCATCCAGTAATTTAATTTCTCCATGTCCGCCAGCGCCTCATTGTTGTGCGGATCGATATAGCGAAGGAAATACCAGCTTGAGCCCGCCCACTGCGGCATCGTGTCCGTCTCACGCTTTGCGTCTGCGCCGCATTTCGGGCACTTGCAGTTTACAAAGGAATCGATTTTGGCAAGAGGCGATTCCCCGTCTGTGCCCGGCGCAAAATCCTCGACCTCCGGCAGTCTCAGCGGAAGTTCCTCATAGGGCACTGCCACATTGCCGCATTTCTCACAATGCACGATGGGAATGGGCTCTCCCCAATACCTCTGCCGATTGAATGCCCAGTCCTTCATCTTGAACTGCACGCCGCCTTTTCCGATGCCGGTTTTCTCCAGCTCCGAAATCATGCGGGCAATGGAATCCTTTTTATTGGTATAGCCATTCAAAAATCCGGAATTGATCATCTCTCCATCTCCGGTATAGGCTTCCTTCTCAATATCCCCGCCCTGAATAACCTGAATAATCTCCACGCCGAATGCCTTGGCAAAATCGTAGTCACGCTGGTCATGCGCCGGCACCGCCATGATCGCGCCGGTACCATACCCCATCATGACATAATCCGCAATAAAGATGGGAATCTTTTTTCCGGTAATGGGATTGACTGCCTCTATGCCCTGCAATTTCACGCCGGTCTTATCCTTGACCAGCTGCGTACGCTCGAACTCTGTCTTCTTGCTGCACTCTGTCTGATAAGCATTGATTTCCTCCAAATTCGAAAGTCGGTCCGCATATTTTTCAATCAACGGATGCTCCGGCGCAATGACCATAAAGGTAACCCCGAACAGCGTATCCGGTCTGGTGGTATAGATCTGAAGCTTTTCATCAATTCCATCCAATGAGAAATCCACAAACGCGCCCTTGGACTTTCCGATCCAGTTGATCTGCTGCTGCTTGATATTCTCCGGATAGGAAACCGTCTCAAGCCCCTGTAACAGACGGTCTGCATACTCGGTAATCCGCAGATACCACACATCCTTGGATTTCTGCACTACATCACTGTGGCAGATATCACACTTTCCGCCCTGACTGTCCTCATTGGACAGAACCACCTTGCAGGAAGGACAATAGTTTACCAGTGTCTTGTCCCGATATGCCAGACCCTTTTCAAACATTTTGAGGAAAATCCACTGCGTCCATTTATAATAATCCTCCTCCGTCGTGTCGATCACGCGGTTCCAGTCAAAGGAGAATCCCACCTTCTTTAACTGCTCCGTAAAATGGGCAATATTCTGATCGGTAATCGTGCGGGGATGCGTCTTCGTCTTGATCGCATAATTTTCCGTCGGCAGTCCGAATGCATCAAACCCGATGGGAAACAGCACATTATATCCCTCCATACGCCGCTTTCTGGAGATGACCTCTATACTGGAATATGCCTTGATATGTCCCACATGCATCCCGGCACCGCTCGGATACGGGAACTCCACCAGCCCGTAAAACTTCGGTTTGTCCTTCGCCCCGTCTACTGCCTCAAACGCCTTGGCATCCTCCCATTTCTTCTGCCATTTCGGCTCAATCTGCTTAAATTCATGTCTCATGTTTCATGATCCTCCTTGGAATCTGTATCTTTGATCAAATGTAACTGTTTCTCAATTGTTGTGACGCCGTCTCTGCTCCTCCTCGAACGCGGCCCGCACTGCCTTGGTCAGCTGATCGGCACAGGAGGTCGGCTTTCTCCCGCAGGTAATACCGCCCAGCTTTTTTTCGATCTGTTCCACAGTCATCCCGTCTACCAGCCTTGGCACAGCCTTTAGATTTCCGTTGCAGCCGCCGTCCCAAAACTCCACATTCGTGACTACATCTCCGTTGATTTCGACTTTAATGCGTCTTGCACAGGTGAATTCTGTATTATAAACATATTCCATAATGATTCTCCTTATTTCAAATTCCGGATATGTGTATTCGCCCCAAAGAGATTGTATGCAATCAATTTGTGATTGTCAACTATTTTCGCCCTGCATGTAAACACAAAGATCACAAACCTCGCAACCTCAAGGTTTGTGACCTGATCATAACAGCGTGCGTGAGAGGATTCGAACCCCCGACACCTTGGTCCGTAGCCAAGTGCTCTATCCAGCTGAGCTACACACACATATGAAATTTACTTTCACATCCATTATAACACACCTTGTCAAGTGCCGGATGTGAATGCCCATGACCGGAATCGAACCGGTACTGTATCACTACAACAGGATTTTAAGTCCTGCGCGTCTGCCAGTTCCGCCACATGGGCATATGGGACCTACAGGGCTCGAACCTGTGACCCTCTGCTTGAAAGGCAGATGCTCTCCCAGCTGAGCTAAGATCCCGTAACGACCCAAGCGGGACTCGAACCCGCGAGCTCCGCCGTGACAGGGCGGCGCTCTAACAAACTGAGCCATTGGGC
>JAFUTQ010000099.1 GCA_017484135.1 Lachnospiraceae bacterium | reverse complement strand
TCTTTTCATAAATAAATGGGGGGATGTTTGGTTGATGCCGAGGTCAGGTTGGGTTTCGGAAAAAGGTTCACATCGTGAAACGATGTGAACCCTTTGCATAAGAAATCCCATCGAAAAGCTAGCTTTCCGATGGGATTTTTATGCAAAGAGTCAATGTCGGCTACGCCGACATGACCTTTTTCCGAAACCCAACCTGACCTCGGCATCAACCAAACATCCCCCCATTTATTTATGAAAAGACTACCGTTGAGCCAATTCTTCCACTACATCCTCCCAGGTAACCCCTCGTTCCACCATCAGCACCATCATGTGATAGAGAAAATCGGAAATTTCATAGACAATTTCCTGAGGCTCCGGATTTTTGGCTGCGATTACGATCTCCGTCGCTTCCTCGCCCACTTTTTTTAATATTTTATCAATCCCTTTATCAAACAGATAGTTCGTGTAGGAACCCTCCTTGGGGTGCTCCTTTCGGTCTGTGATGACCCGGTATTCATCCTCAAATACCTGAAGAGGATTTTTGTCTACATACTGTTTTTTCACAATGTCATTGAAAAAACAGCTTCGTGCACCTGTGTGGCAGGCGGCCTCAATCTGGGACACCTTCGCCAGAATGGTATCAAAATCACAGTCTGCGATCAAAGATTTCACATATTGAAAATGACCGCTGGTCTCACCTTTTTCCCAGAGGGACTGCCGACTTCTGCTGTAGTAATGCATTCTTCCGGTGGCAATTGTCGCATGAAAGGCCTCTTCATTCATGTATGCCAGCATGAGTACCTCTGCGTTTTTATAATCCTGCACGATAACCGGAATCAGTCCGTCCGAATTGGTCTTTAAACTGCTCCACTTTAACTCCGGCGCGAAGTGATCCATCCGGATGTCAAACTGGGAAAACCGAAGCTTCATGGACATGATGTCTGTCTCCGGATCGTCGATGAAGGGTCCGCAGATCCCCCGCACATTTGCCCGCTTTAAGGTTTGAACCAGCTGCTCTTCGTCATAGCTGTCGTATTTTACCACAAAGGGAATATTCGTAATGCTTTCAACGCTCTCGATACAATCCGGATCCAATACCAGCATCTCATGAAAATACTGATCCAGCACTTCCTGATTTTTGAACAGAAAGTCTACATTTTCTACGGAAATCAAAATGCGATCCTTTCCAAAGCGTTTGCTCCCTTCCTCTGCAAGCGAGACACTGACCGACTTTGAGCCGTTTAACATGACCTGCTTACAGCCCGCATAGATGTATTTTTTGATATCCTCCATCCGGTTGATGTTTCCCCCTGCGCAAAGCGGAATCTCAACCACCCGAAAGATTTCTTTTATGATGTGAAGATTTTTTTCATGCTCCTCGTCCGTTTCCGAGAGGTCGAAGACATAAATTTTGTCGACTCCGCTGTCACTGTAGAGCTTCGCAAGCTCCTTCCACTCGCCGACCTTGGTAAAATCCCTGATGGATCGGACTGCGGTGCCATCCTTCAAAAACATGGTGGCAACAATATTTTTGTGATTCATTTTATAAACTACCTTTCGTCGTCAAAATATCGGTAATACGCGCATCCACCATGGTGGCCGCATCCAGTGCCTTGGCAAAGGCCTTAAACATTGCCTCTATCATATGATGATTATTCCCCGGTGTCAATACCTTAAGGTGAAGGTTCATCCCGGCGGAATAGGAAACGGCATAAAAAAATTCCTTTACCATCTCGGTGTCCATATATCCGACGCGGTCTGTGGTAAATTCTGCGTCAAAGGAAAGATACGGTCTCCCCGACAAATCCACGGCGCAAAGCACCAGAGTCTCGTCCATCGGAAGCATGCAGCTGCCGTAGCGCCGGATGCCTTTTTTGTCGCCCAGAGCGGCGGCAATCGTCTGTCCCAGCACGATGCCGGTATCCTCAATGGTATGATGGCAGTCCACCGCGAGATCCCCGATGACCTTTGCCTTTAAGTCAAAGAGCCCATGCTTGGCAAAGCCTGTAAGCATGTGATCAAAAAATCCGATTCCGGTTTCCACCTCCGACTGGCCGCTGCCGTCAAGATTCAATGTGAGGGAAATGTCGGTTTCCTTTGTCTTTCTGGTTGTTTCGGCTTTTCGTTTCTTTTCCATATCAAACCTCCTATTCTGCTTCATCCTCAAATCGCACCCGGATGGAGTTGGCATGAGCGGTCAGCTGCTCGCACTCCGCAAACTGTATAATATCCCGGGATACAGCCCTTAACGCCTCCTCGGAATAAGAGATGATACTGGATTTTTTGATAAAATCATCCACCGAAAGCGCGGAGAAAAATCTTGCCGTACCGTTTGTGGGCAGTACATGGTTGGGGCCTGCAAAATAATCGCCCAGCGGCTCGCTGCTGTATTCCCCGAGAAAAATCGCGCCTGCATTGCGAATCTTTGTCATCACTTCATACGGATTTTTGGTGACGATCTCCAGATGCTCTGAGGCAATGGCATTTGCGGTGCGGATTGCCTCCTCCATGGTGTCCGCAATCAGGATATAGCCATAGTTGTCCAGCGATTTTTGTATGATCTGGGTCCGGGAAAGCCGGGTCAGAAATTGTTCCACTTCCTCCGATACCTGCTGCGCCAGCTCGCGGCTGGTGGTGATCAGAATGGCGGATGCCATTTCATCATGCTCTGCCTGTGACAAAAGATCCGCAGCAACGTATCTGGGATTTGCGGACTCATCCGCAAGCACCAGAATTTCACTTGGACCCGCAATGGAGTCGATGCTCACGTAACCGAATACCGCTTTCTTCGCAAGAGCTACATAGATATTTCCGGGCCCCACGATTTTGTCTACCTTTGGAATGCTCTCCGTTCCAAACGCCATTGCCGCGATTGCCTGTGCGCCGCCCGCCTTATAGATGCGGTTTGCTCCGGACTCTCTGGCAGCCACCAGCGTGGACGGGCTGACCGTTCCGTCCTTTCCCGGCGGTGTCGTCATGATGATCTCATCCACACCGGCAACCTTCGCCGGCAGAATGTTCATCAGCACCGAAGAAGGATAGACGGCTTTTCCGCCCGGTACATAGACGCCGACCCGCTCTAAGGGGGTAACCTTCTGCCCTAAAATAATGCCGTTGTCCTCGCTGGTAAACCAGCTCTGCTGCCGCTGCTTTTCATGGTATTTGCGGATATTTACAATTGCCTTGCGGATGACCTCCAACAGCTTCGGGTCTACGAGATCATAGGCCTTACGGATTTCCTCCTCCGAAACTACGATGGAGGACGCATCAATCGAGGCTCCGTCGAATTTTTTGGTATAGTCAAAAACCGCGGCATCCCGGTGCTCTCTGACATTGGCGATAATTTCATTTACGCTTGCTTCATAGCTTCCGTAGCTGTTCGGGCTTCGCTTGAGCAGCTTTTCCAATATATTTTCCTGTGTTTCCGGTGTCAGCTCTAAGATTCTCATGGTTCCTCCTCCTGCAGTGCTGCCTGTAAATCGTTGATCAGTTTCGAGATCCGTTCATGCTCCATCTTCATGCTGACCTGATTCACCACCATACGCGCGGAAAGCGGACAAACCTCCTCCAGCACGACCAGACCGTTTTCCTTTAGTGTATAGCCCGTCTCTACAATATCGCAGATGACCTCGGAAAGCCCTACGATGGGTGCCAGCTCAATGGAACCGTTCAGCTTGATGATTTCCACTGTCTGATGCTTTTTGTTATAAAAATAATCCTTGGCGATTCTCGGATATTTTGTCGCAACACGGATCAGCTCATGATGATGTAAATACGCTTCGGCGCTTTGGGGTCCGCAGATGCACATCCGGCATTTCCCAAAGCCAAGATCCAGCACCTCGTAAATATTTCGTGCCTCTTCTAAAATCGTATCCCGTCCTACGATGCCGATGTCCGCGGCACCGTATTCCACATAGGTAGGAACATCGGGACCCTTTGCCAAAAAGAAGCGCAGCTTTTGCTCCTCGTTGACAAACAACAGCTTCCGTGTGGTTTTATCCTTCATCTCCTGACAGGAAATGCCGATTTTTTCAAACAAATCCATGGTATGCTTGGCCAGACGGCCTTTTCCCAGTGCAAATGTCAAATATCTGTCTTCCATATTAATTCCTCTCCTGTCATAAATACGAGCTCGTGGATTCTGTTGCAGTCTGCAGACCTTGTCTGGAAATCGCAGTCATGATCTGGTCTACCGCAAAGGCAAAGCCGATGGAGGGCGCTTTTTTGCCAAAATGTTCGAGCAGATTGTCGTAACGGCCCCCGCGCACAATGGGTTCCCCAGTTCCATAGGTGTATCCGGCAAAAATCACTCCGGTATAATAGTGATAATCCGTCAGCATCCCCAGATCGTAGGAGACATAGGATGCCACCTCATGCTCCTGCAGGATCTCATCCAGCTGTTCCAGCCGTCGGATTGCGCAAAGCACCTTCGAATAATTTGCCGCAAGCGCTCCGGCAGCGGAAAAATCTGCAGTCCGGTCATAGAGTTTGCCCAGCATACCAAACAGCTGCGTTAACTCCTCCGGCAGGGAATATTTGGCAATTTCCTCTGCTACGCCAAAGAAATTTTTGTTCACGATCAGCTCCCGGATGGTCTGCGCTTCCTCCTCATTGAGATTTGCAGCCTCCACCAGTCCCTGAAGAAATTCCACATGTCCCACACTGATCTGAAATTCTTTCAGCTCGCAATTTCTCAATGCTTCAATGGTCATGGTGATCATCTCTGCATCTGCGTCCACCGAATCATCTCCGATCAGCTCCGCGCCCAGCTGGGTGCACTCCTTGAGTCTGCCCTGATAGCTGCTGTTATTGATAAAAACGCTTCCCTGATAACGCAGGCGGATGGGCATATCCTCATCCGTATAGTATTTGGCCGCCGCGCGGGCTATGGACGGCGTGATGTCCGGGCGCAGTACCAGCGTGTTGCCCTCCCGGTCAAAAAATTTGTATAATTCCTTTGAGGGAGTGGTTCCGATTTCCCTGCTGAAAACATCGAAAAACTCAAAGGTAGGTGTCTGGATACTGTGATATCCGAATTTGCCCAGAGCCTTATACAGGCGGCTCTGAAGCTCTAATTTCCGCTCACATTCTTCTCCGTAAATATCCCGCACGCCTTCGGGGGTATGCAATAACTGGTTTTTCATGGAAGCCTCCGTAATGTTATGTTCAAACACTTTAGTGTGCTACCATGCTACCATAACAAAATATGCGTACCTTGTCAATCCCTAAGGTTCAGATCCAGCTGAATTTCATCTAAATACGGCACCAGCACGCCGGATTTGGAGGTAAAGAAAAACTGCGGTGTCAGCTCCTCATAGCGAAAGCTTTTCCGTCCGCCTTCCAGAGCACGATCCCAGAATTTTTTCATTTCACGATAGCGCATGTAGTAATATTCGTCCCGATGGGTAAAAAAGATGATTAAAAAGGCGATCCCCTGCTGTTGTTCATATCCTTCCATAAACGCAACCTGATGTGCATGGATATTTGCCAGCGGAAAGGTGTCGGTGTGACACTCCTTGGCATCAAAACATACCGGAATCCCCTGCACCACCCCGATGTAATCCACGGTACTTTTCTGTTCAAAGTACGCCAGTGTGATCTGATGGTTTTCCTTGTCGATTTTGATGGGGGTAATGGGGGTTGGCACCTTCTGGATTACCGCCAGTCTGTGCTCGGCATATTTCTCGTTGGTGCGGTTGATGAAGTCCTCCAGGGCAGAACCCCGAAGGCCTCTGGAATTCCATGTTGCCATTAAAGTATCGTTCCTTTCCTGTCCTCCGAGAGCTCATAGTAGATCCTGTGCTCCTCCAGAATATCAAGCTGTCCATCCTTTAGCTCAATGATGTTTACACTGCAGTTCGGCTGATGATTATCCCAGAATTCACTTAACCTTAACTTCTTCATGAAGGCTAAAAAGGCCCGGATAATCCCGCCGTGACAGCAGACCAGCACCCGCTCATAGTCTCTTTCATGAGGGGCAAGCTCCTCCCATAAAAAGCTTTCCACCCGCTGAAACAAAACCTCATAATCCTCTCCCAGCTCCGTTGCCCGGTATTTGTCGGGGGCATGAAAGAGGTTGTATATGTTTTGGTATTCCGGCTTTACGGAAATGTCCTTTAACAATACCCCCTCGCCCTCGGCAAAATTCATCTCACAAATCCGATTGTCATAGATAATGGGCGTATTCGTTCCGGCAAGCAAAATCTCTGCCGTTTGTCTGGCGCGAATCAGGGGACTGCAATAGCAGTAATCAAAGGCGAGTCCCTCCCGGTCAAAGCCCTCTCTGGTCAGGCGGGCAAGCATGAAGCCATTTTCGTTTAACGGGATATCAAGCCGCCCCTGTATCAGCCCCCTTTTATTATAATCGGTTTCTCCGTGGCGCATCAGATAAATAAGCATGATCTTCTCCTTTGTGTTTGGCTGTGCTTGCAGCTTTGGCATACTGTAAGGCTCGTTGAAAGTCTTCCGGCAGCTCCGCGGTAATGCTGCGCTTTTCCGGATGATCCGGGAACGAAAGCTGGTAGGCATGCAGCATTTGTCGGCTTACACCGGCTTTTTTCTTCCAGCTGCGATTTATCTCCGGAATTCCGTATTTCGGATCTCCGATAATCGGGTGTCCGATAAAGGAAAGGTGTGCCCGGATCTGATGCGTCCGCCCGGTAATCAGATGAATCTTCAACAGGGATGCATCCCGGTACTGCTCCAGCACCTCATAAGAGGTCTCAATATAGCTGCTTTCGGATCCGTCCCCGGTATTCGCAGTCTCCGAAATATATACCCGGTTATCGCTGGGATTTTTGTGCAGATACCCTTTGAGGTGTCCGTCCTGCTCTACGACACCGTTCACGAGAGCCATGTAGTATTTTTCCAGGCTGCGGCTCTTTAAGGCCTCGGACCATTCCTGCAGTCCCCGGAGGGTCGTTCCCGCGATGAGAAGTCCTGAGGTGTTGCGGTCCAGACGGTTACAGACGGAGGGCTTAAAGGTGGCAAGCTCCTCCGGGGTGATCCGGTTCCTGTGAAGAAGGTAGCCGATGATATATTCATTGGCGGAAACATCGCCCGATTTTGCCTTCTGAGAAAGCAGCCCGGCGGGCTTATTGATGATCAGACAGTCGGCATCCTCATAGACCACGTCCAAGGGATGCTCCGGGTACTGCGTAAGCAGTGTTTTTTCCGAAGGCTGTCCTCCCTGAAACTTTAAGAAGGTATCATCGGAAAGATAAAACGTTACCGCATCTCCGGTTGTCAGCTTTTCTGTTCCGTTGGCCTTCTTTTGGTTTAAGACGATATTCTTTTTGCGAAGCATCTTGTACAGGAAGGCGGGCGGCGCTTCCTTTAACAGTTTTTTTAAGTATTTGTCCAGCCGCTGCCCGGCTTCATTTTCCTTAATCCTGAAGGTCTTCATGTACTATATCCCGTCCTTTAATCTGCACAGCTCCAGATCGGTCAGCAACCGGAAGCTTCCCGGCTCCAGGGCGGGGTCTAAGGTTAAGGTACCCATGCAAAGCCGCTTTAAGTACAACACCTTTTTCCCCACTGCCTCAAACATCCGTTTCACCTGATGATATTTTCCCTCGGTAATCGTAAGTTCAATCTCCGAGACATCCCCCTGCGACAAAATCTGCAAAACAGCTGGTCTTGTAGGATGTTTTTCTCCGATCTCTACCCCATCGGCAAAACGTGCTTCTTCCTCCGCTCCCACGCTTCCCTGTATTCTGGCATAATAGGTTTTGGGGACATGGTGACTGGGCGATAACAGCCGATGTGCCAGTGCCCCGTCATTGGTAATCAAAAGCAGCCCCTCTGTATCCAGATCCAGTCGTCCCACCGGAAACAGATCCCTGCGCCGGATCTCCTCCGGGAGCAGCTCCATGACCGTAGGATATCGTTGATCCTGGGTGGCACTTACATAGCCTGTCGGTTTGTAGAGCATATAGTAAACATACTCGTGAAAGACAACCTGGGTTTTGTCCAGAGCCACCTCATCCCTTTGGGGATCGATCTGCAGCTCCGGCCGTTTTCCGACTGTGCCGTTTACCGTAATGCGCCCCTTTCGGATGAGCTCCTTTACCTGACTTCGTGTGCCCAGACCGGCACTGCACAAATATTTATCCAGTCTCATGATGCCGTGTATCCTTTCGAATTCACCTGATCAGTATTTGTATTGCAGCCGATGTTCCATCAGAGCCTGCAATACGGCATAGGAATTGACGGCGAATTCATTTCCGTTCGTATCATCTAAGTATATACCAAAATGCAGGTGCACGTCAAAATTTCCTGTAGTTCCTTCGATGTCGGAATAACCGGTATCGCCCATAAAGCCAAGGAGGGTTCCCGCTTTGACAGAGTCGCCAACGCTTAGCCCTTCCGCGTAGTCCGCCAGATGCGCATAATAAAAATAGGCACCGTGCTTACTGCGCACACCGATTCGATAGCCGCCCAGAGGAAGCCAGCCCATTTTCTCGATTTCACCATCACACACACTCACCACCGGATAAAGCCCACGCTGATTGATCCCCGCCATGATATCGCAGCCTTCATGGACTCTCGCCCCGCCATAGGTACGGGACTGCATCCAGGAATCCTCATAGGCGACATCCGGAGTGTCTGCGCCCGACAAGGGAATGGGAAAATATTTCAGATCGCTCCACACTGCTGAAAGCTCCGATACATATTGCTCCGTTTCTTCGGGGCAGCGTCTGCAAAGCTTATCATAGATTCGCGCCAGCTCCGCGGGATCCTCCTTGCCGGAATAAAAATACGCAAACAGAAGCTCAGAAAAAGAGGCATCGGCATCGCTTTGTTTCAGCTTCTGAACGATCGCCGGCTGAATCTGCTGATTGCGGATGGATTCAAAAACAAGCGTATCATCAAACCGGATCAGCTCCTGCGTCTGTGTTTCCACATAGGAGAAAAGATAAAGGTCTGCCAGAATCACTCCCAGCATAAGCAGGGCTGTCACCACATACCGTTTCATAGCTGCCCTTCCTGAAAAAATTGTATCTTGCCTAATAAATATGATGACCACTTCCCAGACATGACCGATAACAGGCATAGTTCGAATCATTCAACCATAAAATGAAGCATGAAAAAAATTCTTCCCGTGCTTGCGGTGTTCTTTCTGTTAGCCGCAATGCTTGCCAATCCAATTGTAAGTGTAAAGGCTGCGGCACATGGGCTGCTGCTCTGGTATGAGCATATCCTGCCTGCCTTACTGCCCTTTTCGATCCTGTCCGACATCCTGATTCACTCCAATGCCTGCTTTGTCGTGTCGGAGGTTTTGTATGTGCTGATCCATCCCTTCCTCCCATGCAGCCGACAGGGAACTTTTCCCGTTGCGGCAGGCTTCCTGTTTGGATTTCCCATGGGCAGCCGGATCTGTGCGCAGATGGTGTGCAGCGGACAACTGGATGCTTCGGAGGCCGACTGCCTGTTTCCGTTCTGCAATAACATCAGCCCCATCTTTATCATCAGCTTTATCGTGCATGATACCCTGGGAAATGACGGACTGCTGGCCGTTACGCTTCTGTGTCTGTACATTCCGGCATGGCTCGTGGGATATTGTCTGCTTCGCAGCCAGCATGCTTCGGAGAAAAAAATTCCCGCAGCCGGATTGAAAATCAATTTTTCAATCATCGATGCGGGGATTATGAACAGCTTTGAAATGATGTGTAAGCTCGGGGGCTACATCATGCTTTTTTCGATTATTACGGAACTGATACAAACCCTTTGCCCCGGGTCCATGGCGGTGCTCGGATTGGCTGCACCGCTTGAAATTACAAACGGCATCACGCTTCTGCAGAGCTCGGCTTTGAATCCACGCATGAAATATGCAGGTATCCTTGCCCTGACGGCATTCGGCGGACTCTGCAGCATGGCCCAGACCTATTCCATGGTATATCCGGCAGGACTTTCCATGAAAAAATACATCCGGATCCGTCTGCTTTTAGCATGTGTCAGCGGCATCTGCGCCTATCTGCTTTATCCGTTCTTCTGATTTTCGGGGGCAGCCTTCGGCTGTTCCGGCTTGACCGGAGCAGCTTCGACCGGCTTTTTATTCTCCTTGGCAGGAGGAGCTGCCTCAGCCTCCACCTCCATGGGAACTAACTCGCTTCGATTGGCCACGACAATGTCCAGACTGTTCTGCAGGGAATTGAGCAGGCTCTCATATCTCGTTTTATAGTTTGCAATGGCATGGGTCAGAATATCCTCAACGCTTTTTAAGCTTTTGTCGGTATAATCAATCGCGCCCATGCGAATATTGTTTGCATCGTTTGTGGCATTGTCCAGAATTTCCTGTGCCTGTTTTGTGGCAATCATTACCACCTCATTGGCCTGTGCGTAAGCCTGTTGCATAATCTGGTGCTCACTGACCAGCTCATTGGTCTGAATCTGCGCCTGCGCGATAATTGCATCTGCCTTCGCCTGAGCATCTGCCAGAATTGCCTCCTTGTTGCTGATGATCTTCTGATAGCGTTTGATCTCTTCCGGAGTCTTCATTTTCAGTTCGGTCAGCAATTCTTCTAATTCTTCTTTATTGACAACAATCTTGGTACTGGAAAGCGGCTGATATTTACAGCTGTCTATGTACTCCTCTATCTCGTCAATGATTTGCTCCATTCTGCTGCTCATAATTCACACTCCTTATATTTTTTATAAATCCGGTCTACAAACTGTACCGGTACAAATTTCGAGATGTCTCCGCCATAGGATGCAATTTCCTTTACAATGGTGGAGCTCAGATAGGAATAATTCAAACTTGTGGTCAGAAAAATGGTCTCTACTTTGGGATTCACGATATGATTCGTCTGCGCAATCTGCAGTTCATATTCAAAATCCGTTACCGCACGAAGACCGCGTATGATCAAGGTCGCCTGAATCTCCTCCATGAAATCCACCAAAAGTCCGTCAAAAGACGCGATGGTTACATTTGGAAAATCCTTTGTAATCTCTTTTAACATACTAACACGTTCGTCCACAGAAAACAATGGATTTTTTGCATGATTATTCAGCACGCCTACCACAAGCTCGTCTACAATGTCTGCCGACCGGACGATGATATCCATATGTCCGTTGGTAACCGGGTCAAAGCTGCCCGGATAAATTGCGCGTTTCATGTTCTGCCCTTCTTTCGTATAAATGCATGCCCGTTTGTCTTGTAGGGCTTCCACTTCTCCATCACAAAGCCCAGCTCGTCCAGCCGGGAAAAATCAGTCCGCAGGGATGCCTCCACAAGGATCAGCGTGTGTGCTGCCGCAAGCGTGGAGTCCGCAAGGTATGCCAGAACCTCCTGTTCGCACTGCCTGTCATAAGGCGGATCCATGAAGATGATGTCAAAGGGTTCCTGCCCTTCCATGCGGCGCAGCGCCGCAAGCACATCGCAGACATACAGGGTACACTGATCGTCAAATTTGGTAAAGGAAATATTGGACTGAATGCACGCTGCCGCCGCCTTGTCCTTTTCTACAAAAACCGCATGTGCGGCACCGCGGCTAATCGCTTCGAGCCCGATCTGCCCGCTTCCTGCAAACAAATCCAAAAATCTGCAGTCGGCCACCGAGGTCTGCAGCATATTAAACAAGGTTTCTTTTATACGGTCTGTGGTGGGTCTGGTCTCTGTTCCCGGAGTGGTCTTTAAGGGAAGACTCCGGGCCTTTCCGGCAATAATTCTCATTGATAGCCCTCTTCTCTCAGTAATGCAAGCAGCTCTTCCAGCGCTTTGGTTACTGCCTGCGTGCGCACTGCCATACGGTTTCCCGAAAACTGAAAGCGCAGAATCCGGACAGCGTCTGAAACCTTCAGACCGATATAGACCAGCCCCACCGGGCAGTCCTCGCTTCCGCCCTCCGGTCCGGCGATTCCGGTAACCGAAATACCAACGTCACATCCCGCAATCTGCGTCACACCCTGCACCATTTCGCGGGCTGTCTGTTCGCTTACCGCCGTATAGGCATCCAGCGTCGCCTTCGAAACGTGAAGAATTTTTTCCTTTGTCTCATCCGAGTAGGTGATATAGGACTCTTTTAACACCTCGGACACGCCGGATACGTTGATCAGTGCCGCCGCCACCAATCCCCCGGTGCAGGACTCAGCGGTTGCAATGGTAAGACCATGCCT
Organism: Lachnospiraceae bacterium; assembly: GCA_017484135.1. Taxonomy (GTDB): domain Bacteria; phylum Bacillota; class Clostridia; order Lachnospirales; family Lachnospiraceae; genus Roseburia_C. Next base: position 20,101 of record JAFUTQ010000099.1, on the reverse strand, counting down.
TCGCAGCAGGGCAACCACCGGTTCCTCCGGATGTTGTGTTATTTTTTCCATATTATTTCTGCTCCTTCAGCACGCCGCGGTTTTTGATCAGGTAGTCGATCAGTGAGATCACCGTCAGAATCATCGCAATATAAGCCAGCACCTGTCCGAATACCCATACATAGTGATTGTCAAAATCAAGATTGAAAATCAGAACAATGGTCATCAGCATCTGAAATGCCGTCTTAAATTTGCCCCAATAGCTGGCGGCAATGACAATCCCGTTGTCTGAGGCGATCAGCCGAAAGGCACTGATAACAAATTCCCGTGCAATGATGATAATGACAATCCATGCAGCCAACTGTCTGCGCTCTACCAGACAAATCAATGCGGAACATACCAGCAGTTTATCAGCAAGCGGATCCATAAATTTGCCGAAATCTGTCACAAGATTATATTTTCTTGCGATTTTTCCGTCGATCAGATCAGTCAGGCATGCAATAATAAAAATGGAAACCGCAATGTAATTGGCATATCCCTCACAGATCGGCGCCAGCATAAACACCACAAAAAACGGAATTAAAATGACACGAAAAAGCGTCAGCTTATTTGGTAAATTCATCTAAATCATTTCTCCAATCAGATCATATTCATAAGCGCCGGTAATTTTTACCCGGACAAAGTCGCCTGTCATCAGCTCGTCATCCGTGCGGATATACACTGCCCCATCCACGTCCGGCGCATCCCGGTAGGTTCTTCCCACATAGAGATTTGTTTCCTCAACCGCCCGTCCCTCGATAAAGACGGACAGCTCGCTTCCCTTCAGAAGCTCATTTTTGTCCGCAGAAACCTCCTGCTGAAGTTCCATGACCTCATCCCGCCAGAGTTCCATCTGCTCCGGAGCGATCTGCCCCGGCATCCCCGCAGCAAGAGTTCCCTCCTCTGCCGAATAGGGAAAGGCACCCAGTCGGTCAAATTCCATCTCGTCGATAAATGAAAGAAGCTCCTCGTGCTGACTCTGTGTCTCTCCGGGAAAGCCGCAGATGACCGTGGTGCGGAGCACAATATCCGGTATCACTTCCCGGATATGAGAAATGTTTTTGACAAGCTCCTCCTTCGTAGTCTTTCGTCCCATCTTCCGCAAAAGCCCGGAATTGGCATGCTGAATCGGAAGATCCAGATAATGACAGACCTTTTCGTTTCGCTTCATAGCGAGAAGCAGGTCGTCATAAATCTCCTCCGGGTAGCAGTACATGATACGGATCCATTCCAGACCGGGAATCCGGTTCAATGCATCCAGCAGCCGATGCAGGGATTTTTCTCCGTACAGATCGATTCCGTAAAGCGTCGTCTCCTGCGCCACCAGAATCAGCTCCCGGCAGCCGCGGTCTGCCAGTTCCCTGGCTGAGGCAGTCAGCTCCTCGATGGGAACACTGCGGTAATCTCCTCTTACAGAGGGGATGACACAGTAGGTACAGCGTTTATTGCAGCCATCTGCGATCTTTAAGTAGGCATACCGCTGCAATCCGGTGGAAAGCGCACGCTCCATGCCTGGCTTTGGCAGTGCACACAGATTGTCGGTATTGGTAAAGAAGTGCCCCTGCAGTGCCGTCTCTACTGCTTCCACAATGTGCGCATACGCGTTTGTTCCAAGAATCGCATCCACCTCGGGAAGCTCCTGTGCCATCTCCTTCTGATAGCGCTGACTCAGACATCCGGCTACAATCAGAGCCTTTAAACGCCCTTCGGTCTTGTATCTGCCCAGTTCAATGATGGTGTTGATGCTCTCCTCCTTGGCATCTCCAATGAAGCAGCAGCTGTTGACAATGATGACATCTGCCAGTGTCTCATCCGAAACCATCCGGTAGCCAGCAGCCTGCAGCATGCCGATCATATACTCAGAATCTACGAGGTTTTTATCGCAGCCGAGGGAGACAAAGAAAAAATTCATGAAATCGTTCCTTCTTCTTCCGAATCCTCTCCCATAATTTTTACATTGCCGCGATACAGCTCTTCCACAGCAATAGACAATGGCTTCTTTCCTCTGCCATCAACCAGGGGATCGTCACCGGCAATGAGCTGGCGTGCGCGCTTGGAAGCGGCGATCACGATGGAGTACCGACTGTTTACCACCGGCTCCTCCCCGATCTCTACGTTTTTGTCGTTTACAACCTTCATCAATTCTACATAAGATGGATGTATCATATTCTTCTCCTTTTATTTTTTATTCAATATTTTGAATCTGTTCCCGTACCTTCTCGATATCGGTTTTGAGATTGATCCCCATATCGGATACGGTCAGATCTCCTGCCTTCGATAAAATTGTATTTGCCTCGCGGTTCATCTCCTGCGCGATGAAATCCAGCTTTCGCCCCACACTTCCGCCGGTAAGCAAAGCCTGCTTCATAGCCTCTATGTGACTGCGCAGGCGGACGGTCTCTTCATCCACACAGATCCGGTCGGCAAAGAGCACGACCTCAGCTGCAACTTTTCCTTCATCAACTTGTTTATCTGCAAGAAGTTCCGCCAATTTCGTTTCCAGCCGCTGCCGATAGTCCTGCAGAATGACCGGAGCATGCTCCTCAATGAAATCGACATAAGTCAGCATCTGTTCCAGTTTTTCCAAAAGATCCTGCTTTAAATGCTCACCCTCCCGCGCTCTGGAAGCCACAAACTCCTCTGCGGCCGCGCGCAAAGCCTTTTCCAGAAGCCCCTGAATCTGCTGTTCATCGGTCTCCTGCTCCTCCATCACCAGCACGTCGGGACAGCGGGAAAGCCGATAGGCGGTCACATCGTTGGGCAGTCCGAACTGCTCTGCCATGCGATTCATATATGCGAGATATGTTTCGGCCAGCTGTTCATTGTACTGAAGGGTTACGTGCCCCTCATCGGTGGATTCATAGGTAATAAAAATATCTACCTTCCCCCGCTGGATATACTCCTTCAGCAGATTCCTTACCGTATTTTCAAAAGGGCTCAGCTTCTTGGGTATCTTGACACTCAGATCCAGATAGCGGTGATTCACCGCTTTGAGTTCTACGGTAATTTTCTGATTTTCCTCAACCAGTTCACATCGGCCGAAGCCGGTCATGCTCTGAATCATAGCCTCACCCTTTCGTGCAGACACATTTATGATTTGAGGGTCAAAAGGTTCACATCGTGAAACGATGTGAACACATTGCACAAGAAATCGCTTTGGAAAGCGAGCTTTCCAATACGATTTTTGTGCAAAAAGTCTATGCCGACATAGTCGGCATGACCTTTTGACTCTCAAATCATTTATTCATTATAAAGCAATTTGGCTTATTCGTCAAATATTATGATTTGTTGGAAATGCGCAAATTGGACATTATCTTGATTTTCGCGCTCATTTTCTGTATGATAGCATAGAATCAGCTTATTTCGGGAGGGATGAAACATGGCATTTGATGGAATTGTTGTGGCAGGGCTTGTACACGAGCTGAAAAATACCATATTAAACGGGAGAATCAGCAAGATCGCACAGCCGGAAAAGGACGAGCTGCTTTTGACGATCAAAACTCCGGACAGCGTGAGACGCCTTGCCATGTCTGCCAGCGCCTCTCTTCCGTTTGTTTATCTGACCGATCAGAACAAAACCGGTCCCATGACGGCCCCGCTCTTTTGCATGGTGTTACGAAAATACATTGCAAACGGGCGTATTACCGATATTGCACAGTCGGGGCTGGAACGGGTCATCCGGTTTGAAATCGAGCATTTTGACGAGATGGGCGACCGGAAGAAAAAGCTGTTAATCATTGAATTAATGGGAAAGCACAGCAACATCATTCTCTGTGATGAGGAGCAGACGATCATTGACAGCATCAAGCACGTTTCCTTTCAGATCAGCTCCGTGCGGGAGGTGCTTCCGGGACGCGCCTATTTTCTGCCGGACACACAGAGCAAGGCAGATCCCCTCGGAATCGATCAGAATACCTTCCTTGCGGAGGTTTTAAGCAGACCGCAACCCTGCAGCAAGGCAATGACCTCTGCGCTCACCGGAATCAGTACCCAGATTGCCGGCGAGATCTGCTATCGCGCGGCAGTGGATGCAGACACGCCCACCGCCGGATTGTCAGACCCGGAAAAACAAAAGCTCTGGCAGAGCTTTTCGTCTATCATGACTGCGGTAAAGGATGGACAATTTACGCCATGTATCGTCTACCGCGATCAGGAGCCCGTTGAGTTTGCGGCGATGGAGCTGACGGAGTTTTCTGATCTTAAGATTCAGCGCGAACCGTCCGTCTCGCAGGTGCTGGAGCAATACTATGACAAGCGCAACCGATATACCAGAATCCGCCAGAAGTCAACAGATCTGCGCAAAATTATCACAACCCTGCATGAGCGGAACATGAAAAAGCTTTTGTTACAGGAAAAACAGATGCGCGATACGGAAAAAAAAGACAGCTACCGAGTGTACGGGGAGCTTCTGAATACCTACGGCTATCAGGCAGAGGAAGGGACGCGTTCCATAGAGGTGCAAAATTATTACACCAATGAGCCCCTTACGATTCCACTGGATCCGACCATGACAGCGCTGGAAAATGCACAGAAGTATTTTGCCCGTTACAACAAGCTGAAACGCACCGGCGAAGCCCTGACGACACAGATGGCGGAAACCCGGATGGTCATTGACCATCTGGAATCCATTCTCAATTCGCTGGAGCTTGCAGAAAACGAGGAGGATCTGGCGCAGATCCGGGAGGAGTTGTCCGCCTCCGGGTATATTCGCGCAAAAAATATAGGAAAGAAAAAGCCCATTCGAAGCAAACCGCTCCACTACCGCTCGTCTGACGGCTTTGATATTTATGTCGGAAAAAATAACTTTCAGAATGATGAGCTTACCTTTAAGGTTGCCAACGGCGGCGACTGGTGGTTTCATGCAAAGGGGATGCCCGGCTCCCATGTCATTGTAAAGACCGAGGGAAAGGAGCTGCCGGATGAAACCTTTGAGGAAGCCGGACGTCTGGCTGCCTACTATTCCAAAGGACGGGACAGTGAAAAGGTGGAGATTGACTACCTGCAGCGGAAAAATGTTAAAAAACCCAACGGCGCGGTGGCGGGTTACGTCATCTATTATACCAATTACTCCATGAGCATTTCACCGGACATCAAAAATATTACACAAATCACGGAAAATCGGTAACAACTGACAAGCTGCCTCCATACAATGAAGTGTAAACAAAAATATGGAGGATTTGACCATGAGTGATTTAGCTGCTACAAGCTGCGGAGGAAATAACAACGGAGGCTGCTGCAGCCTGCTTTGGCTTCTGTTCATCCTGAGTGCATGCGGATGCAACAACGGAAACAACGGCTTTGGCGGAGACAACAACAACAGCTGCATCTGGCTGATTTTGTTACTGTTCTTCTGCAACGGCAATGACAATAACGGCTTCAACCTTGGCTGCGGCTGCTGAGAAGCAGTCCGATCAGCTCGGGAAATCGAGTAAGAGAGATTTCTCTTCTACTCGCCGCGCGGGGTGCGTGTCGCCGTAGGCGACACGCACCTTTGCGCACCCATGCGCATAAAGAAAGCTGCCACGCAATTTTGTGTGGCAGCTTTCTTGCGCAGGGAGAAAATCTCCCTGCGCAGTGAATCATCTGAAACGTTTTCGCGGGGGCTTTGGTTTTGGCTTCGACTTCGGATTCGACTCTGCCTGTTTTTTGTCCTGCATACGCTTCCGTTTCATACAAGCTTCATCCAGCTCATATACCTGATTACCATCTATGATTAACTTTCCCATGATTCTCTCCTTTTTTGTTTCTATGTCATGATATGAGGGGCAAAAGGTTCATATCATATCATATGCATAAAACCGATTCTATTTCATATCTTAAAACAAAAAGGTTATTTATGGATCAGGAATATAAACCAACATTATTTGACATGCAGACACAAAGCCATGATCTGCAGATTATGAAGGCAATGGTGCCCTATCTGGAGCTGAATCGACAAAAAACGTTTGCGATGATGATTAAGTTCATGGAATTACAGCGAACCCTCCGCAGCTTTCCGGACACCAGTCTTTCCATCCAGTCGCTGGGACAGGAATCGGGACAGGAACGAATGATGCGGATGCTGTCCGACATCAGTGAACAGTGCAATGCACAGGAACGGGAAAATCTGGATATGCTTCTGAATCTGGTACAAATCATGTCCGTTTCCGACATCATGTCTGAATAGAAGGAGGGAACGCAATGGATTTCGACTTTTTAAAAAATAACCCCTCCTTACAAAATATTTCCCCGGAAAAACTGGATTTTCTTATGAGCTTTGCCCAGCAAAATCACGCACCGGATAACCAGAGCATGGCTTCCTCTGTCATGAATGCAGCCGGGGAGGCCAAAAATCAGGGAATCCAGTTTTCCACCTCCGAACGCGAGCTTCTGATCAATCTGTTAAAGCAGAACATGTCAAAAGAAGAACAGCAGAAAGTCGACAAAATGATGACATTGATGCAGCTCATGCAACGGAGACAATAAGTTGCAACAGCCCTGCATTTATCACCGACCAAGCACAGACTGCGTTGTCACGGTAAGAATCTGATCAATCGGGCAGATGGATGTTCCTCTGCCGTCGGTTCCTTCAAAATAATTCATGGCCGCAGACTCAAACAAAATATACAGAGAACCCTCGTCATAGCAGAGTTCTTCGGAGCATGGCGGCATTTCGACCCGGATTACGGGCGCACCCGGCCGGGCATTCAACGCCGCCACAGACTCATACACCCTTAAATAAGAGGATTTCGTTCTGCCGTAGGAGGTACTCAGATAGACACGATTTGCTTCATCAAAGGCGATCCCCTGTACCTTTTCCGGCACCTGAAAACGTGCCTGCTCTACCAGCCTGTCACCCATGTAGCGGTAAGAAATCATAATCGATTTGTAGTAAGGATTATGAGTGGCGACCCATAGCTGCCCATCGTGACAGGTAATGCAGGAAGGGGTGTTCGATACCCGGTACTCGGTAAACAGTTCACTGCAATCCACCAGTTCACGCGGCCGCTCTGACGCAATCTTTCGGATATAGGAATAGCTGATACATTCCAGCGTGCGTGAATTCGAATGGCAAAGCCAGACATTTTGTCCGTCAAAGGCGAGTCCGCCAAGGTGACTGTTTTTTTTCATGCCAAGGGTAGCAAGATACTCCCCTGTGTTTCGGTCAAGTATGAACAGGGAGCCGTAATTCTCTCCGCCATCCGAGCAATAGGCCGTAATCAGGCAGTAATCCTCCGTCATACACAGCCCCTGCGGACACTGCCCTTCTGTGCTGATCCGATGATTTTTATAGTCCGCCTCCCGCGTGGCAGGCATTCCCGGGATGATGATATTCTCCAAAAAATCATACCTGCAGTCGGTAAGGTTTTTTTCACTGTCACTACCGGCAGCACCGATGGTATAGGAATACCGCTGAATACTGACACCGGAGCGGATTTTTGTTGTCCATTTTGCAAACAACATATAGGGCTCCGGCTTTGCCTCCGTAAGTACGGTAATTTTATTCCGATAGCTGCTGTCGGTATACCAGCCGGCAAAATTGTAGCCCTCACGCTCCGGAATGGAAAGGACAATGGGAAGTTCTTCCTCTGTATAGGAGACAGGCAGGGTATCCCGCAAAACCCCTCCGTTCAAAAAATAGGTAATATGGTATTTGCTATCTTCATCAGATTCCGGCTGATTCTGAACCGAATTCGAAAGATCCGCAGTCTGTACGGACCATGCGGCCAGATCTGTCTGATTGGCCTGTACAAATTCCGGCTGTTCCAACAGCATGGCAACAACCAGAAGCATGACAAAAATCCCCCGTTTGTACTCCATCATGCCCCTCCTTTTCTGCAATTACAGAAACGAACCCTGTTGCATAAAATTTATTTCACATCGTTGCATGATGTGAACCTTTCGCCCATCACATCATCCCATATGGCTTATTTTATGCAAAAATTATGAATGATTCATGAACACACCATGAACATTGTTTTGCTTTTTTTCTTGCGCCCAAAAGGCTCCTACGCTATAATGGTGTTGTTTGCAAAGGAAGGAACAAATTTATGAATTTTCAAAAGATTGGCTTTATTGGTCTGGGCTTAATCGGCGGCTCAATTGCGAAGGCAGTGAAACAGCATTTTCCAGCCATAGATATGATTGCGACCTCCGGGCATGTGGAGACGATTCATCTGGCTCATGCGGATGGCGTGATTTCAAATGATGATCTGCCGGAGTTGTCTGTATTTTCCGATTGTGATCTGATTTTTTTGTGCTGTCCGGTAAAAAAGAATCTGGAATACTTAAAGGCACTGCAGCCCATTCTCTCTCCTGCCTGCATTCTGACCGATGTCGGAAGCGTAAAGGGGGATATTCATCATGCAATTACAGAGCTTGGGCTGGAACAGAATTTTATCGGCGGACATCCGATGACAGGATCTGAGAAAACGGGATATCAGGCTTCTTTCCCAAGGCTTTTTGAAAATACGTACTATATTCTTACCCCTACGGAAAAAAACGGACAAGCAGCACTTACAAAGCTTCGGGATTTTGTCGTTGCATTGGGGGCAAGCCCCATGATTATGGAGCCGGATCTGCACGATCGCGCGGTAGCGGTCATCAGTCATCTTCCCCATATCGCCGCCGCGGGACTGGTTCACATGATTGCCCGCTCCGATGATTCGGAACATACCATGAAGCGGATTGCCGCCGGAGGCTTCCGGGATCTTACCCGCATTGCCTCCTCCTCCCCCATCATGTGGGAAAGTATCTGTGCATCCAATCGGGAACAGATTCTGCAAGCGCTCACAGCTTACAAAGAAATTCTTACGGAAATTCAGGAGAAAATCCTGGCGGAGGACGAGCAGGCGGTCTTACAATTTTTTGCAGATTCCAAGGAATATCGGGATTCGATGAAATAAGAAATATGACAGGTGACGCGTAGCGGCGCGCGCCAATACGATCTATATCACAGCGGAGGTACGGTATGCAGATTCATCCAATCAAAGGCTTAAAGGGACGGGTATCTATTCCCGGAGATAAATCGATTTCACACAGGGCCGTCATGTTTGGCGCTCTGGCAGAGGGAACCACGGAAATCACACATTTTCTGGAAGGTGCAGATTGTCTTTCTACGATCGCATGCTTCCGGGAAATGGGGATTGAGATTGAGCAGACAGGGGATTGTGTTTTGGTGCACGGAAAAGGACTTCATGGCTTACAGGCACCCTCCCGCACGCTGGATGCGGGAAACAGCGGAACGACTACCCGGCTGATTTCCGGCATTTTGTGCGGCAGTCCGTTTGCCTCCACCCTGACCGGAGATGCCTCTGTGCAAAAGCGTCCGATGAACCGTATCATCACGCCCCTCCGGCAGATGGGAGCCGGGATTGACAGTGTAAAGGGAAACGACTGCGTGCCCCTTAAGATACAGGGACATGCGCTGCATGCCATCCATTATCAGTCGCCGGTAGCATCTGCGCAGGTAAAATCCTGTCTGCTCCTTGCGGGCATGTTTGCAGATGGGTGTACCTCTGTTACAGAGCCGGTATTGTCCCGGAATCATACAGAGCTGATGCTCCGGGCATTCGGCGCGGATGTCCGCTCAGAGGGAACCTGTGCCTCCATCGCACCGGATCCACGGCTGTTTGCGCAAAAAATCGCCGTTCCGGGGGATATTTCCTCGGCGGCATACTTTCTTGCAGCGGGACTTTTGGTTCCGAATTCTGAGGTGTATATTGAGAATGTGGGAATTAATCCGACGAGAAGCGGTATCTTAGAAGTTGCACTGGCGATGGGTGGAAATATTGAAAAGCTCAACGAACGCACCGTCTCCGGGGAACCGGTATGTGATCTTTTGGTGCGCAGCAGCTCGCTCCACGGTGTGACAATTGATGGGGATATCATTCCGACCCTGATTGACGAAATCCCGGTTCTTGCGGTCATGGCAGCGTATGCCGAGGGGCAGACAAGCATCCGCGATGCGGCTGAATTAAAGGTCAAGGAAACCAACCGGATTGATACGGTCACTGCTAATCTGCGTGCCATGGGGGCCGAGATTACAGCGGAAGACGACGGTATGACGATACAGGGGGGCAGACCCTTACACGGTGCAAAGCTTGACTCCTATCTGGATCACCGCATTGCCATGTCCTTTGCGGTTGCTGCTCTTTGTGCAGAAGGGACAACAAATATCCGGAACGGAGAATGTGTCAATATCTCCTATCCGGATTTTTATCGGGAACTGTCATCCCTGTCATCGACTTAAACATCGTTAAAGATCTGATAGATGTCAATTTTTAATGCATCGGTATCGGTCATTCCGATAAAGGTGCAACCATATTTGTAACTTCCGTCGCCATGCGGCTCACAGCGCACGATTTCCAGTACCGCATTGATAATTTCACGAGTCCAGATCTGGATTTTCGTATCATAAAAAGAACCCAACTCCAATTTCTGGTCCGAAACAAAGCCAACTCCGGAACGCGAGATATCCGTAACGTCTACATGAACCAGCTTTAACGTGGTAATTTTGTCATCATCCAGTTTTTCCAATTGGATAGACACATCCAAATCCAAACGTTTGTGTTTTCTCTTTTCTTCCATAGTTCTCTCCTTATCTGAAAGCCTTGATCACTTAACTATCATTCTATAACATCTTTCAAAAATTTACAATAAATTTTTTGTATCGGTAATGAACATCGCATCCCCAAAGCTGAAAAAACGATAACGCTCTTTGATGCCCTGCTCATAGGCGGCAAGAACATGCTCTCTGCCTGCCAGTGCAGACACGAGCATTACCAGTGTGGACTGGGGCAGATGAAAATTTGTAATCAATCCGTCAATGACTTTAAATTGGTAGCCCGGATAAATAAAAATATTGGTCCAGCCGCTTTTTTCCGTCATCTCTCCGTTGGAATCTGATGCGGCTTCCAACGTTCTGGCACTGGTCGTCCCTACCGCAATCACACGATGTCCGCTGCTTTTGGCATGGTTGATTTTGTCTGCATCCGCTTGCAGGATCTGATAAAATTCCGAATGCATATGATGCTCCTCGACGGTATGAGCCATGACCGGACGAAAGGTGCCGAGACCGACATGAAGTGTAATTTCGGCAATCTCAACGCCTTTTTCGCGAAGTTTATGCAAAAGCTCCGGGGTAAAATGCAGACCGGCTGTCGGCGCGGCTGCGGAGCCGTCGTGTCTCGCATAGACAGTCTGATAGCGGTTCTGATCCTTTAAAGTATGCTTGATATAAGGTGGAAGCGGCATCTGACCGAGTTGATCCAGAATCTGCTCAAAAATCCCTTCATAGGAAAATCGGATCATACGATTCCCTTCATCGACAATATCTAAGATCTCTCCGGTCAAAAGTCCGTCTCCAAACAGGATTTTTACACCCTTCCGGCATTTTCTTCCCGGCTTGACCAATGTTTCCCAGATATCATCGGAGTGACGTCTCAAAAGAAGAAGCTCAATTTTTGCTCCGGTATCCTCCCGGATTCCGAATAGTCTTGCCGGAATTACCTTTGTGTTGTTCAACACGAGGCAGTCTCCTGCGCATAGAAACTCCGGCAGCTCCCGGAATATTTTATGGCAGACCGCTCCGGTCTGCCGATCCAGAAGCATCAGACGCGAACCGGAACGATCCTCCAGCGGATCCTGCGCGATCAGTTCTTCCGGAAGTTCATAATCAAAATCTTTAACGTTCATATTTTCATCCTTTTTCTGGTGTCTGCTGTTTTCCGTTATGCCCGGAGCGAGATGCCGAGCTTTTCGTTCAGGTTCTTCAGGATGTCTTCCACAAGCTGCTCCATGAAGGAGGCGGAAAGCGCCTCTTCACGCGGAGTAAAGACGACCGAAAATGCCATGCTCTTTTTATCCTTCGGCAGCTGAATCCCCTCATATACGTCAAACAGGGTAACTTTTGTCACATAATCGCAGGCCTCCCGGATGCCGTTTTCAATTTCGGCGCAGGAAACCTGTTTGTCCGCAACGAAGGCGAAATCCCGTTTTTCCTCTGCAAATCTGGGGATCGGAACAAATCGCTGCTCTTTTCCGTACCACCGGGACAGGCCTCTTACATCCAATTCCATAAGATAGGCAGGCACTCTCATATCCAGTTCATCCTGCAGCTCGTAGGCAAGCTTGCCCAGATACCCCACTTCGATTCCCTCACATCGCACAATGGCTGTCTGATACGGATGAAGGAAGGGTTTTGATCCGGGTTCATAGGTAAAGGTAAGGCACAGTGTTTCTGCTACGGTTTCCGTCATTCCCTTTAACGTAAAGAAAGACTCCGCTTCCCCAAACAAACCGACGCACAGGGTTTCCCGTTCGTCTGGATATTCCGTCAACGGCAGAGACTTTGGTATAAAAATATTGCCCAGTTCAAAAATTCTGCCTTCGAGAATCCCGTTTTTCTGATTCCGCGCAATTGCATGAAGCATCTGAGGAGCCAGCGTTGTGCGCATCAGGGAAAGATCTGCATTAATCGGATTTTGAAGCGAAATGGCATTCCGTTCCGCTGCATCCTCCGAAAGTCGCAGCAGATCCAGATCAGCCGGCGAGAAAAAGGAATAATGAATCCCTTCGTAAGCACCTGCGCTGCAAAGCGCACGCTTCAGCTTCAGCTCGGTTTTCTGTTTCAGATTCAGACCGCCCATGGTAACCTCTGCGGTAGACATGAATGTAGGGGTTACATGCTCATAGCCGTACATACGAATCACTTCCTCCGCAACATCCGGATAGGAATCCATATCTTCCCGATAAGCAGGGATCTGAAGGGTCAGTTCATCGCCGTTTAACTCCGGGGCAAACTGCAAGGCCTTTAGAATGCGCACAATGTCCTCATCCGGCACCCGGATCCCGAGAACGCCGTTTACCTGTCTTATGCTTACCTTCATCGCATGCGGTTCAACGGAATTTCCGGTATTGACATCCATGTGGGTCGAGGAAACCTTGCCGCAGCCTAATTCTTCGATCAGATGCAGGGCGCGCTTCATGGCCATGACCGTCGTGTACTCATCCACGCCCTTGGCAAAACGGGCGCTGGAATCCGAAGACTGTCCCAGGGCTCTGGAGCTCTTGCGAATATTATCCCGGACAAATTTTGCCGCTTCGAACATGACCTCAGAGGTGGTGTCCACGATTTCGGAGTTTAAGCCGCCCATAATCCCAGCCAGTGCCACCGGCTTTACGCCATCGCAGATTACCAGGTTATTGTTGTTTAAGGTAAACTCCTTTTCGTCTAAGGTAACGATCTTCTCCCCGTCCGCTGCCCTTCGCACCTGAATCTGATCTCCCTCCAGATAAGCATAATCAAAGGCATGCATGGGCTGCCCAAGTTCCTTTAATACATAGTTGGTAATATCCACCACATTAGAAATTGCACTGCAGCCAGTCAGGGCCAGTCTCCGCCGCATCCATGCGGGAGATTCTCCGATGGTAACATCATATACATAATGGGCAATATAGCGCGGACAGAGCTCCGGCGCATCCACCTTCACGGAAAACGGCGCTTTGGTAACCGCAGTCTCTGTAAAATCAAGCGCCGGTGCCTTGCATTCTTTTCCAAGGACTGCGGCAACTTCTCTGGCGATTCCGTAAATGCTCTGGCAATCCGGTCGGTTTGCGGTAATTGCAATATCATATATCCAGTCATCCATGCCCAGAAGCGGCTTGACATCCGCACCGATTTCGGCATCCTCCGGCAGAACAAGCAGTCCGTTGTAGCCGGCACCGGGATATAAATCCTCGGTCAGCCCCAGCTCGGTACCGGAACAGAGCATGCCGTAGGAATCATACCCCCTCAGCTTTCCCTGTTTGATCTCCATGATTCCCTCAATGGTCACATGATCCTTTTCGGTGGCATAAACCGTTGCACCGATCAATGCCAGCGGATACTTGCCGCCGGTCTTTACATTATCGGCACCACAGCAGATCTGAAACGTGCCATGCGCCCCCGCATTTACCTGACACAGATTTAAGTGTGTGTCGGGAATGGGCTCGCACTGCTCTACCAGCCCCACTACAACATTCCTGATATCTTTTCCGACCTCTGTCAGCTCTTCTACTTCAAACCCGCAGGAGAATAATTTTTCTTCCAGCTCCTTTGGGGTCACATCAATCTCAACATAGTCCTTTAACCAACTTAACGGTGCTAACATAATTTACCTGCCTTTCCTTAAGCTTAATCATCAATCTGTTCCAGTACGCGCAGATCCGACTCGAACAACAGCTTGATATTGTTGATTCCGTACTTTAACATGGCAATCCGCTCAATTCCGATGCCGAATGCAAAGCCGCTGTATTCCGACGTATCAATGTTACAGCCCTCCAGCACCCGGTGGTTTACCACTCCGGCACCTAAAACCTCGATCCAGCCGGTTCCCTTGCAGAGCTTGCAGCCTGTTCCGCCGCACTGAAAGCAGCTCACGTCAACCTCAACCGAAGGCTCCGTAAACGGAAAATAAGAGGGGCGCAGACGTGTTTTGGTTCCTTCTCCGAAAATTTTCTGTACAAATTCATCCAGCATTCCCTTCAGGTCACACAGAGTAATCCCACGATCTACCACAAGACCTTCCATCTGGGTAAACATTGGTGAATGGGTGGCATCATCATCCGAACGAAATACCTTTCCAGGAGAGACTACCTTGATCGGCGGTTTTTTTGCCTCCATCACATGAATCTGGCCTGCAGAGGTCTGTGTGCGAAGCAAAAATTCCGGTGAGAGGTAAAAAGTATCCTGCATATCTCTGGCCGGGTGATCCTGCGGGGTATTTAACGCGGTAAAATTATAATAATCGGTTTCAATTTCGGTTCCTTCATATATTTCAAAGCCCATGGCTGAAAAAATGTCAATCAACTGGTTTCTTACCTGCGTCACCGGATGAAGTCTGCCGCATTGGCAGGTAACGGCAGGCATCGTGACGTCAATTTTCTCGCTTTCGTATCTGGCACGCAGTTTTTCCGCTTCAAATGCAGCCTTTTTCTCTTCCAGTCTCGTTTCGATGACAGCTCTCGTCTCGTTGACCCACTGTCCAACCTTCGGACGGTCTTCGGCTGCGACATCTTTCATTCCTTTGAGAACTGCTGTTAATTCACCTTTTTTTCCCAGTACGTCCATGCGCACTTCATTTAATTTTTCTAAATTTTCCGAATTTTCGATCGCATGAATGGCATGCGCTCTGATTTGTTCCAATTTCTCTTTCATTGGTGTTCTCCTTTTTTGATTTAACGGGCAAAAGGTCATGTCACGATGTGAACCTTTTGCCCCCTCTAATCTTTTTATACTTTCTGCGGTTCATCAACTGTTCAATGCGATCATTAAACACAATATTGAATTCCGCACACAGCATCATAATATAGATACAAAAATACAGCCACAGCATAATAAGCACGATGGTAGTCAGGCTGCCATACATGGAAAAGCCGTTAAAATAATTCACATAAACCGATATGCCGAAGGAAAAAACATACCATGCAACGGAACACAATATGGCCCCGGGCAACTGGGAACGCATACGAATCCTCCGATTCGGAAGCCAGGTATAGGCAACGGTAAAAAACAAAATGAGAAAGACCAGCATAATCGGACTTCGATTTCCCATGATAAGATTTACAACAGGAGCCAGAATCGGCAGGTTTTTCACGATCAGTCCCTGCAGTGACTTGCCAAATACAATGAGCACCAGCGTGACGGTAATGGCGATGACAAACACGATCGTATAGATCACAGCCCAGAATCGAAGGATGAACCAGTTTCTTGTCTCGACGATCTCATTTACCACATTCAGCCCGTTTACCAGATATTGTACACCCTTGGCAGCGGACCAGATTGCGACAATGACTGCAATGGACACGAGTCCTACAGACCGGGTGTAAACCTCATTGATAATGGATACCATAAAAGGCGCAATATACTGCGGCATAATCCGGTTTACCATTTCAAGAAGCGTTCCCTCCGTTACCGGAGTGTACTGCAGCAGCGCACTGAATACCATCAGAAAGGGAATAATGGACAAAATGATAAAAAAGGCTGTCTGTGCAGCAAATGCGTTAATATTATCCCGTTTGCATTTATCCAGAAACGACTTTATATTGCCGATCATCTTCCAAATCATTGCTTCACTCCGTACTGAATGCTATTTCTATGCGCTTAAAAGATTAACATGAAAACGGAAAACTGGCAAGTAGGACTTAATAAATCCGGGAAATATCCGTTCCGGGATAAAATAGCTGCAGAATTTCCGGTGCCTGCCAACCCTGCAGCGCTAATTGCTGTGCACCATTCTGACTCATTCCAAGTCCATGACCGTATCCACCGCCATATACCATATAGGTGTCTGAATCGACTCTTATAACGGTAATATAGGAACTGGGCAAAATGGTCATCGAGTCACTGCTGCTGCCATCCTGCCAGTTGATCTGATCCAGACCTGCACCCAGAATATGACGAATATTGTATTCTCCCGCGATATGTACTGTGCCGTATTCAAACTGCAGGATCAGCTCCGCGATGACTCCGGTCTCACTCCTTCCGTTCACTTTGATTCCGGTCAGGGAACCAAACCCGTTCATGGAAGCTGCCTCCTCTGCCATATTCGGAGTCTCATATGAAATCATATCCGGCTGAATGGATTTCCGGTCTGTAATTCTGTTTTTCAGAGCTTCTGTCCGGTCTGCAAAATGAAGCTCGGTATTCCACCGAAAATACTTCAAATCAGACTCATAGCAGCTTTCGTCCGGACTTCGGATGTAATCGGAAAATGCTGATTCATCCGAAAGATCAATTCCGTTTTCCCCATTTCTGAGCCAGCTTCCCGTCAGATATGGATACTCCTCCGGGTCAAGCTTCCACGCCGAATAATCTCCGGTATGACCGTAAGATGTCGAAAAATAGTAGGCCTCAATGACCTGGTCTGAAAATTTCAGCACCTGACCATAGGTGTCGTCCACCGCCTGGTCCGTACTGCTGCCATGCTCCTGTTTGTTGTATACCTGATAAGCAGTGCTGTCATCGATATGGGCACCCAGCCGCTGATAATTATTTTCCATCATCTGTATATAGGCATAGCTTCTGGCACAGACGGCCTGACTTTTCAAGGCCTCCGGATCATAGGAGGATGGCATTTCACTGGGGATCACCCCCTTCAGATAGCTTTCCAGCGGAACAACGTTTACCACGCAATAGCCCTCTGCATAGCTGCGCAGCTCCAGAACACCTTCATAACCATAAGAGACGCGGTTGCCATTTGAATCCGTAAGATATAATGGGGAAACTCCGTCTTCAGCAGACACGGTAAGCGTTGCTCGGGACAGCGTTTCCTGATAGGAAGAAGCGGCAAGCAATTCCCCTGCTCCCAACGTAAGCTGCTGTTCCTGCTCGCTGACTACCACCGGAACATCTGCATTGATGAATATGTCTTCATAGTATGGGCTCTTTCCGTTTAAGAGAAGTACGCGGATATTTTCGATATCGGGAGGCTTCTCCATCAAAAAGGCACAGACCTTTCCCTCTGCCACAACATAGGTGATCTCCATGTTTTCCAGCAGGAGTTCCTCTTTTTTTGCCTCATGGATTCCGTCATAGGTGGAATAAAATTTCATGGTATCACTGCATGGAACCTGACCATATCCTTTGATATCTGCATAGGTATCGGTAAGTGCAATCATCTTGCCCAGAATCGTATCTTCTTTTTTTCGTATGGTTGTGATTTTTCCGCCCGAGAACACCAGATCGCCCACCACCCCCGCAAGCTGCTCCTCACTGGAAGCGGGAACCTGATATTCCTGATTGTCACACAAAAAGGATACTACCCCATCCTGACATGTTATAATATATTCATTTTCGATTAAGGCATCTTTTACATCTTTTTGGCTGATGCCCAATATCTGATCGCTGCTACAATAGACCTGATAGCAGTAAAAGGGCTCCAGCTGCACAGACTCCGGCATTATATAATGGAAACTTCCCTCGACTGCGGTGACGAGCTCCGGCTCGATATCCAGCACGATGATTTCCCTTCGGACAATCTCCTGCTCGTCATAATAATCCAGCAGCTGCTCATATACATCAATCCAATCCTCCCGGGTGATATACCGCCCGTTTCCGGGCACCTGGATGTAACCGGACAGATGCATCTGCTCCAGAACTGCTGCCACATCTTTTCTTGTCATGCGTCCCTTGGATCCGATTTTATGCTGCCAGTCCTCGCTGTCAAGTCGCGCAAAGTCCATCCATGCAGGAATTTCATCCCTCCACACATAAACGGACCAGTCTTCCGTTTGCCGGGGGTTTCTTCCCGTTGCAAGAAGCGTTGCCGTCAGAAGAATCAAAAGACCAATTGCACTTATGTATACAAAAAATCGTGTTCTTATTTTTTTTCTTAATTTCATAGGTTACTCCCTGAATCGGTCCATAAAATACCGTGCGTTCTGCCTGTTACGGAAAAGAAGCTGCCTCGCAGCAGCTTCCCTTTCTCTTACGTTTCATATTCTGAATCAGAGTTCTCTATTTGTATCTTGTCATCTTTGGTAGTAATCCGTCTTTTGTAACTATCTTTTGTAGTAGTGATTCTTTTGTAGAAGACCCAAAATGCCGTTTCCCGCCATTTTGACTCCTAGCAAAGCTAGGTGGGTCACCGCACCCAATCTTCTGCCGTCCACTGCAAACGGAGGCTTGACATCCAATTGGCGATATAGGAATCCCTTTTAAAGTAGATGTAGGTTCAAAAAAGCGGGAGTGTCGAACATTTCAGGCTGCCCTTCTACCTTTCAACAGGATTATACTATATTGTGTACCCGAATGCAATGAATAATTCCTGTTAGTTTTTTCTAAAAAAATTTCGAACCAAAAGATTCGGGCATGAGTTCCGCCAGCTTTACCACCTTGCAGGCATCCGTATTTCCGGCCATGACCACTTCAAACCGGGATGGATCGACAAACTCTAGCATTACCTGTCTGCATACCCCGCAGGGCGGCAGATACTCCTCCGTCTCTCCGATAATCGCGATTTTTTTAAAATCACGATGCCCTTCCGACACTGCCTTAAAAAATGCGGTGCGCTCCGCACAATTCGTCGGGGAAAATGCGGCATTTTCAATATTGCAGCCCGTATATACCGTTCCGTCCCCGCACAAGAGTGCTGCGCCGACGCGGAAATGGGAATACGGGCAATAAGAGTGTTCTCTGGCAGCCTTTGCCTGACGAATCAGCTCCTCAGTATTCATGCGAACGACCTCCTTTCAGGTGGAAACACTTACCGCAAAATACTTACCGCAGAGCTTGTGCCCAGCCGGCTGCAGCCGGTCTGGATATACGCTTCCATCTCCTGCCTGCTTCGAATTCCGCCGGCAGCTTTGATTTTCACTCCGGCTCCGATGTGCTGTTTCATAAGCTTCACATCTGCGAGCGTTGCGCCGGAGGTTCCGAATCCGGTGGAGGTTTTGATATAGTCGGCTCCGGCAGCGGTAACCGCTTTACACATTGCAATTTTTTCCTCGTCGGTCAGATAACAGGTTTCGATAATGACTTTCAGAATCTTTTCTCCCACCAGATTCTTGAGTGTACGGATTTCTTCCTCCACCGCGTCGTATGCGCCGTTTTTTACATCGCAGAGATTAATTACCATATCAATTTCGGAAGCACCGTCACGAAGTGCCTGTTCTGTTTCGGCAAGTTTTCCGGCGGTACTGGTATATCCCAGAGGAAATCCAACGACGGTACAGATCGTAAGTCGGTCGCCGTAGGTTTCATGCACTCTTTTGACATAGCAGCCGGGAATGCACACGGATGCGGTATGATGCTCGATTGCTTCCTCACATAAACGGACGATATCCGTCCATGATGTCATCGGCCGGAGTGCGGTGTGGTCCACATATTGATAAATTTGTTCCTTGTTCATCATGCGTTTTGTCTCCTAAATGTGGTTACTTAAGAATAAATGGCCGGGGTCAAAAGGTCATGCCGACGAAGTCGGCATAGACTTTTTTGCACAAGAATCGTTTTGGAAAGCTAGCTTTCCAAAGCGATTCTTGCGCAAAGTGTTCACATCGTTTCACGATGTGAACCTTTTGACCCGGGCTTACAGGATATGCCTCTTTCCCCCCGTCTCCC
>JAFUTQ010000098.1 GCA_017484135.1 Lachnospiraceae bacterium | reverse complement strand
ATGAATATTCTGTATAACCCAATGGGTGAAAAGATATAATCAATGTCAAGTTGCTGTAAAGCCCTTGTAATGGCGGTTTTAACGATGAATAAGCGGGATTAGATCCACGGAATCAGGATATAGTGATAAGGTGCTGCGAATATAAATAATCGTAGTACCTTTTTGTTAGCAATAAAGGCAAGTTCTTATTGAAAAATATAGCAAATAATGTTAGTCTATCTTTGTGCATGAATTTGCACAAGGAAAAGTACCCATGACAGGGTGGTAGCCTCCCGAGCCAATTGACCGGCTTGCCGGAATACATAGGAAGGGAGGTGGCGTGTATGACAGTCTATGAAATCATTATGGTTGTGCTGGGAGTGATCGGCTTGCTGATATCGCTCGGTATGCTGTTAATTGCGTTGCTGAACTTTCTCGACAAGAGAAATAATAAGCACAAATAAAAATGCCTCTCCTGTCTGCAAACGGGAGAGGCGGCTCTCTATGAGAGCATAAACCACTGTCGGGAGCATCCACTTTGGAGTGGGTGCTTTTCCTATCTCAAAGTATAACACTGTTCAAAGCTTTATTCAATACATTTTTCTTTTTATTTGTCATTTTTGTGATAGAGCATAGAGCCGTTTAATTATCTTAGGTACTATTGCGTTTTAAGAATTTGGCAGGGTAAACAAATTATCTTGCACCCATACCCAATCAGCCATTTCATTGTTCAGTACCACTCTTGCATAATCTAGTGGAGCATCAATGGCAAGTGCATTAAGAGCACATTGTGAGTTCGGTGGTGTTTGTAATCCATCCTCTGCTTTATTGCAGTCAATCCTCAGTATATATCCCTCATAAAAGTTCGCATCTATACTGTTATATTGTGCGTTGTATGTTGCATATATCATTCTCATTTTATCCGCCCTTTCATGTTACTCGTCATACAATGATTATTTTTGCGTTTTTGTATATGAGCATATCTTTAATTCCGACCATCAAATTATATTGTGTTATTTGATGTTATCGTATTTTCTTTCCCTTGTTTTTTCCCTTGCGAGAATTCGGAAAAGACCTTGAACGGATATAATATGATGTGGTATGAAAAGGTGAGTTGTTGTCAATAAATTTAGTGTTTTCAAGGGTTGTAGAGGAATTCTATAATACCTTGTAACTGTTAAAAATATCTGTTAAAATAGGGACATTAGAATTCTAATTTGCAAGGGAGAATGAAATGGAAAGAGATATTATGCAGACAACTGGCAATCAATTATTGCTGTACGACGGATGAGGTACAAGATTCGTTACACCCCTGCTGCGCAGAGAAACATGGATGATGTGTGGGACGGAGTATTGGAAGTATCAAAGAGTGACTATCTTAAAATTCTTTTTGGTGAGAGCGAATCATAAGCCTAGTGTAATGACACGTTCATATTTATCATTACAACAACTTCCTATTCGAAAGCTGTTGTAAACTTAGGATACAATGAATTCAACTTCACTCTGGCATCGGTAGTTCGGAACTGCCAATTAACTTTTGCGGCGACTGTATTGCGTTCGACCTCCCACGCAGCTAACTCTTCACGAAGACTTTCAATACTTTCAATCCTTCGTGACAAACATTGTCTGGTCATTACATTAAGTTCTATTTCTGCGATGTCAAGCCAGCTTCCGTGCTTGGGTGTATAGTGGATTTCCAGACGCTTAATAATCCTTCTCGCCTCATCTGCCGGATACCTTTTGTACAGGGACGCTGGTTTATGGGTGTTGAGGTTATCCATTACAAGAATTATCTTTTCCGCATCCGGATACATGACATCTACGAGATATCTTATCTCTTCTGCCCAGTCAAAGGCAGTACGATGTTCTCGTACGCTGACATGATGGGCACCGCCAAGTGGTTCGACAAAAGCAAATATACTGCAGGTGCCATTCCTGACATATTCAGAATCTATTTTCTGATTATCGCCCGGGCGCATAGGCAGTGGTTCCCTTGCGTCGTCCAATAACTGATAAGGCTTTTCGTCCATACAGACAACCGGTCTTTCAGGAGCGTATGGGAGTTCATATACATCAAGAACATCTTCCATACATGCTATAAATTCCGCATCTTCCTTTGTGGGGATGCACCAGTAGTCGTTTTTGTGAGGTCGAAGTTTGTTTTTTTTAATGCTCTCCGGATCGCCTCACGGCTGACAGGGGTATCAAGAATGATTCTTGATTTCTCTTCCAACAACCGAATGGTCCATCTTGAATGTCCTTCCGGCACCGGACCGCAGGCTAGTTCGATGATACGTGCTTCAGCACGTCCATCAAGTACACGCCTTGCATTATCAGAATTGATATTACGTTTAAACTCAGTTACTGCATCAATACCACCCTCGGAATATTTTTTCACGGTATTGGTCACAGTTGCCAGACATACACCATTGGATTTGGCAGACTGTTCATGGGTCAAAACTTTTCCGTGAGCCTCATCCAGATCAATAATGATCTGGCATCTGCATCGAATTGTTTTTGATGTTTTATTTTTTCGGATGACAGATTTTAAGTATTTTAATTCATCATCCGTAAGTTCGATTTTATACTTTTTTGGTCTTGCCATAGGAAATCACCGCCGTTTCTTTTATTGTACCATAAAACGGCAATGATAGCCAGAAATATTTAACTAAATATCAACATGTCAGTACACTGGGTTAAATTTTAGCATATCCACCTTAAAAAGAAACTGGTCAAGAATATATAAGATTTTCAAAAAGGACTGTGGATTTGAGGAGGTATAACGAATGAACAGAACAATTTCCAGAATCGGCGCTGTGATAGTCACAATCACGGTGTTTCTTTTTGCCGTATGCATGATCATTGGTTTCTCCTTTGGCTCATACCTTGTGTGTATGCTTTTGCCTCTGGGATACGTTATGATGGCAGTGGGATTTCAACATGAGAGCTGCGAAAATCGACGGGTTTCCGCCAATATCGGCGTTGTTTTTGCCGCCATCTATGCAGGATTGATTCTCTTGGTCTATTATGCACAGACGACGAGCGTCCGATTGGAGGACTTGAATGAGCAAGCTGCACGAATTTTAGATTATCAGCGAGGCGGCTTGCTCTTCAATTATGATTTACTTGGCTACGGCATGATGGCGCTTTCTACGTTTTTTATCGGTCTGTCCATTCAGGCAGAGAATATGGTGGACAGGTGGCTCAAATACCTGATGATGATACACGGCGTTTTCTTTATTAGCTGCTTTGTCATGCCGATGACGGGAGTGTTCACAGGTATGGCAAGCGGAGAAGCCGGGGACGGAGGCACGATTGCACTACTCGTTTGGTGCGTCTACTTCTTTCCGATAGGCGTGTTGGCATATAGACATTTTGGAAAAGTAAATTCATGAATCCAATTGTTTTGAAAAAATCCCCCTGCGTCAGGGCTTGCTTGTGACGCTGCGTTATAAGCTATTCTTGGCGCAAGGAGGTGAAAAGCTATGTCAAAATATACGACAGGAGAAATAGCAAAGCTTTGTGGAGTGACGGTGAGGACGGTTCAGTATTATGATACCCGCGGCATTCTTGTCCCGGCGGAGCTTTCCGAGGGAGGAAGGCGGCTGTATTCAGAGGATGATCTGAAGCGCATGAAGATCATATGTTTTCTGAGGGAGCTTGGACTGCCGATTGACTCCATTTCCCAGTTACTCTCCGAGGAGGATCCCGGCAGCGTGATTGCACTTTTATTAGAACAGCAGGAGCAGACGCTCCGAGACGAAATCGGCGCACGTCAGACGAAGCTGGAGAAGCTGGAAGCCATGAAGCGGGAGCTGAAGGATGCGGAGCATTTCTCCTTCGAAACCATAGGTGACATAGCGTATACGATGACAAACAAAGACAAACTCAAAAAGGTGCACAAAAATCTGCTGATTACCGGTATCCCAATCGGGATCCTGCAGTGGTCGTCCATCATTTTGTGGATCACGAAGGGCTTTTGGTGGCTGTTTCTGCTCTGGCTGGTAATTGCCGTGCCCTATGCAATCTGGGTGACACGCTATTATTTTGCGCGTGTGGCATACATCTGCCCACAGTGCCATACCGTATTTTGTCCGTCGAAGAAAGAAGCATTCTGGGCGAGACATACGCCGTCCACACGCAAGCTGACCTGCACATCCTGCGGACATCACGGCTTTTGTGTGGAAGTGGCAAGAGAGGAGGCTGAGTTCTGATTCATTTCATAGTCGATGCGTGCTCCGTGCTGCTCGCCGGTATTGGACTTCATGTGGTTCTTGTGGAAGTAGTTCTGGGAATTCTGGCAGTTGCCGTCTCGATTGTAGCGAAAAGAGTTTGGGACACTAATCACCAGAAATAAATCCCCGGTCACTCTTGACAAGTACGAAAATATTATGTAGAATAAAATTGTTCTAATTTGAACTGTTAAAAAATGAACGGAACAAAGGACACGATGATGGATGATGAAATGGACACGGTACTTCGGGGTCGAAAATTAAAAAAATACACAGATCATACATTCCGAACGATCCGGGAAGAATATGATTTGAAACAGATTGAGATTGAAATTTTGTTTTGCCTTTACAAAAATCCGAAGGCGACCTCCAGCGATGTATATCGGGAGTTGTCACTGCACAAGGGGCATGTATCGATGGCGATGGACGATCTCTGTCAGAAGGGATATCTCCAATCAGAGCATGACAGGCATGATCGACGTTATGTAAATTATGAGATTACGGAGAAGGGAAAGCCCGTTGCAGAAGAAATTGCAGCGATGCGCGGGGAAATTCACAATAAGATATTCGAGGGAGTATCGGAAGAGGAAATGGATATCTTAAAAAGCATTATGGCAAAGGTTTCAGGTAACCTCGACAAGATTTGCGAGGACTGAATGTAACATATAAAAGACGAAAGGAGGTTTCCATATTTGAATCCAAAACTGAAATCAAAAACACAGGAATCTCTTTCCGCCGTTTTGCCGGTCACCGGAATTGTTTTGTTTCTCAGCATCTTTCTCGTTCCGCTGGAGGTCGGAACCATCGTTATTTTTCTGGCGGGCGCACTCATGCTTGTCGTAGGCATGGGGATGTTCCAGCTGGGAGCAGAAATGACGATGGAACCGCTGGGCGAGGGGATCGGCGTTCAGATTGCAAAATCAAAAAGTATCATGGGAACGATTCTGTTCGGGGTCGCGATGGGAATACTGATTACCGTAGCGGAACCG
The DNA here is from genome assembly GCA_017484135.1 of Lachnospiraceae bacterium. Lineage (GTDB taxonomy): Bacteria > Bacillota > Clostridia > Lachnospirales > Lachnospiraceae > Roseburia_C. The sequence continues at coordinate 43,262 of JAFUTQ010000098.1, read as the reverse complement.
GATCTTCAGGTGTTGTCAGAGCAGGTTCCGGCGATCCCAAATATTGTCCTGATCCTGACGGTCGCCCTCGGAGTAGGGCTCTTTCTTGCAGCAGCGATTCTGCGGATCCTTTTTAAGATCAACCTGTCATATCTTCTTATGGGACTGTACTTGGTTCTGATGATCCTGTCCATCTTCATTCCGGAAGAGTTTCTTGCAGTGGCATTCGATTCCGGCGGTGTAACCACGGGGCCGATTACCGTCCCGTTTATCATGGCGCTCGGGATCGGCTTGTCCTCTATGCGAAGTGACAAAAATGCTTCGGACGACAGCTTTGGTCTCGTGGCGCTCTCCAGTGTCGGACCGGTTCTGGCGGTCATGATTCTGGGACTTGTATATAGTCCGAAGGATGCGGTTTACACCGCCTCGGAGCTCACCGCAGTATCGACCATGCAGGATGTTGCGCATGCTTTTGCCGTGGAACTGCCCAAATATGCGAAAGAAGTCATGATCTCGGTTCTGCCGATTCTTTCGATGTATGTGATCCTGCAGATCAAAAACCGTCGGCACTCCCGCACTCAGTTTTTACATATCGTGATTGGTTTTCTCTATACCTATTTCGGTTTGGTTCTGTTCCTTTGCGGGGTAAACGTGGGCTTTGCTCCCGTAGGTCAGGCTCTGGGACAGGATATTGCAGCGTCAGGCTATAAATGGCTGCTGATTCCAATCGGTATGCTGATCGGATATTTCATCGTCAAAGCCGAGCCTGCGATTCGGATTCTGAACAGACAGGTTCAAAACGTCACGAGCGGCACGATTTCCGAAAAATCCATGAATGTTTGCCTGTCCATCGGGGTCGCGTTCAGTGTGGGTTTGTCGATGCTGCGCGTCATAACAGGAATCCATATTGCGTGGATTGTGATACCGGGGTATATCCTCGCGTTGATCATGTCGCGGTTTGTGCCGAAAATTTTTGTCGGAATTGCCTTTGACTCCGGCGGCGTTGCCAGTGGCCCCATGACTTCGACCTTTCTTTTGCCGCTTTGCATCGGAGCCTGCGGTGCACTGGGAGGGAATCTTATGACCGACGCCTTCGGCGTTGTTGCGCTCGTCGCTTTGACACCGCTGATCGCAGTGCAGATGATGGGACTTCAATACCGCTGGGAGCTTCGCAAACGGGAAAAGGATACAGTGCACGAAAACGCGCTGCCGGATGACAGCGATCTGATCGTTGAAATTGAGGAGGAATAATCCATGGAAAACAGTGTAAAGGACATGTCTCACAGAATTTTGATATTGATCGCATCGACAAAGCTGGCGGGAAAAGCTGAGAAAATGTTTCGTGAAGGAGGCGTTCCGGTAAGCTGCAGGGCTCAGGTCATGGGGACGGTACCCGGTGAAATGACGGGGCTGCTCGGTTTGGGGGATGTGGAACGGGTTTTGCTTGCCACGCCGATGCCAAAGCCGTTTGCGGACAGCATGCTTCAGAAGCTGAAAGAGGAACTGAGGCTTGGAGTGATCAACAGCGGGATTGCATTTACCATCCCGTTGTCGGGTGCCAATAATCTGATACTCAAGATGATGAACCATATTGGAGAGGTGAATGGTCTGGCAGGCGAGAGAAAGGATGGGATGAAGATGACAGACGTAAAGCATGTGTTGATTGCCGCAGTGATCAATCAGGGATACAGTGAGGATGTGATGAAGGCCGCAAGAAACGCGGGCGCCGGGGGCGGTTCCATCATTCAGTGTCGTCGGATCGGAAGTGAAGAACAGCTGAGCTTCTGGGGCTTTGACGTACAAGAAAAAAAGGAGATTGTCCTGATTGTTGCCTCGATCGAACAGAAGCTGGGAATCATGCAGGCCATCGGGGAGAGCTGCGGTGTCCACACCGAGGCACAGGGAATCGTGATGTCTTTTCCGATTGACACGGTAATGGGATTGCGTGAAACAAAAAATTGATAAAACGGATTGGAGGCATTCACTGCAATGAAGACGGGGCTGATTGATGTCGGAGGCGGATTTCGCGGAATATACGGCGCCGGGGTCATGGATCAATTTGTCGAGGAAAAAATTTCCTTTGACTACGCAATCGGTGTCTCGGCCGGTTCCGCAAATATCATATCCTTTCTTGCAGGGCAAAAGGAAAGAAACTATAAATTTTATATGGAGTACAGCGGGCGCTGGCAATATATGAGTCTGCGTTCCCTGATAAAATGCGGCAGTTATCTGAATCTGGAATATGTTTACGGAGAGGAATTGTCAAACAGCGGAGGGGAATATCCCTTAGACTTTGAGCACGCTTTAGGTACGGATACCGAAATGGAGATTGTGACCACTGACGCGGGTACAGGGAAGGTAAAGTATTACGAGAAGCAGGATATGGCACGCGATGACTATGGGGCGATCAAGGCTTCCTCCTGCCTGCCGTTGGCTTCAAAGCCCTATTTCTGGAAAGGGGCATATCATTTTGACGGGGGTCTCAGCGATCCGATCCCGATCGAGAGAGCTTTGGAAAAGGGCTGTGACAGAGTGGTTTTGATCCTTACCAGACCAAAAACACAAACCCGCGTGCCGCAAAAGGATGAACGTGTTGCAAAATTGATTCATAGAAAATATCCATCCATCGCTGAGGCATTGAGAAACCGGGCCGAGACCTATAACCGGGAGCTTTCCCTTGCATTGGAAATGGAGCGGAGCGGGCGGCTCTTGATTCTCGCACCGGATGACATCAGCGGTCTAAAGACCTTAAAGCGGGATACGGAAGCACTGCAGGCCTTATATGACAAAGGGAAAAAGGCTGCGGAGCAGGCGATACAATGGATGGAAGGAAATTACTCATGAGAAGTCAGGTTCAAAGCAGAAAAAAGAATCATCCCATTCAGGTGTTGGTCGTAGTTGCATCTGTATGTGTGGTATTTGCGATGATGCAGGGGGTTCATGATAATTACGGGATTATGCTGAACGGACTTGTGGAGCGAACCGGTCTGGATTATGCATCCGTCAGCTTTGTGATTGGAGTAGGGGCATTGCTGTATGGTGTGGCACAGCCGTTTATCGGCATGCTGGCATTAAAAAAAAGCAACAGCTTTGTCATGCTGCTTGGCATTGCGCTGATTGCAGCGGGATTGCTTCTGACACCCTTTAGCAGGAATTTCTTTGCGCTTCTGATATCCTTTGGAATCATTCTTCCGGTGGGAACCACAGGACTTGCATCGGGAATTTTGATGAGTGCGATTACGCCGATTGTCGGAGAAAGAAGATCTGTGCTCATATCCGGGTTTTTGCAGGCAAGTGCCGGTGTGGGAGATGCACTGATGGCTCCCGGAATGGAACGCTTGATCGCATGGCATGGGATTGCCATGACGATGATAATATTGGCGGTTCCTTTTTTGGTTATGATACCGATTGCTCTGTGGATCGGAAAGCTTGACAGACAAGCAGAGCTGACACGGAATCCCGAAAAACCAGACTCTCAGAAGGAACAATCCCTTCGAACAATCCTGTCAGAGGCATTTCGGGACAGAAACTACCGCCTGATCCTGATCGGCTTTGGCACATGCGGTTTTAACATGTCCATTATAGAGAGTCATCTGTTTTCCCAGTATGTCTCCTATGGAATACCGGGAAATCTTTCATCGCTTACCCTGACGGTGTATGGGATTACCACGATGCTCGGTGCGATTCTGACCGGGTATCTCGGCACAAGGTTCAAGATGAAAAATGTGCTCGGAACGGTCTATGCTGTGAGAGTTCTTATCTCGCTGGGATTTTTGTTGCTGCCGAAATCTGTCTTATTTGCGTTTGTTATGACGGGGCTTTTGGGAGTGACCGGTGATTCTACGGTTCCGCCTACCATGGGAACCATCAGCAGAACCTTCGGGGCAAAGAAAATGCCGGTGCTGTATGGCTTTGCCCTGGTAGGACATCAGATCGGAGCCTTTGCCAGCGCAGCGTTGGGAGGGCAGTTCGTAAAGGCAGGACTTGGCTATGCGCCTCTGTGGATTGTCAATATGATTCTTGCGGCGGCGGCCGCTGCAGCGAGCTATAGAATTAGAGAAGTTTCATGAAGGAGGTTATGCTATGGCACCAGACATGCGGGAAAAACGAATTATACATACCAGTGTGATCGGGATTTTGACAAATATTGTACTTGCGATATTTAAGACGGTTGTCGGACTGCTGTCACACTCCATTGCGATTGTGCTGGACGCGGTCAACAATCTGAGCGATGCATTGTCCTCTGTGATTACGGTCATTGGCACAAAGCTGGCAGGAAAACCGGCGGACAAAAAGCATCCGTACGGTCATGGAAGGGTGGAATATATCAGCTCGGCGATCATTTCCATTATCGTTTCCTATGCGGGAATTACTGCGTTTGTAAAATCCGTGCGCAGTATCATTACCCCGGATGTGCCGGAGTATTCGACGGTCACACTTGTCATTGTCGCGATCGCGGTACTTGTAAAGATCGTGCTGGGGAGCTATGTCAAGCGCGTGGGCAGGGAAGTAAATTCGGATTCGCTCCAGAACTCCGGACAGGATGCCCTGCAGGACGCCCTGATCTCTGCGGCCACATTGGTTGCGGCAATCCTGTTTCTGGCTTTTGGGCTCAGTCTGGAGGCATGGCTTGGATTAGTGATTTCCCTTGTGATTATCAAGTCCGGTATTGACATGATCCGGGTTTCCGCCAGCAAGCTGATCGGAGAGCGGGTGGGCAGTGAACTGTCAAAGGCAGTCAAAAAGACCATTTGTGAAACAGAGGGGGTAATCGGGGCGTATGACCTGATTTTAAACAGCTATGGGCCGGACCGATGGCTGGGCTCCGTACATATTGAGGTGCCCGATATCTGGACGGCGGACAAAATTGATACGGTCAGTCGGGAAATTGCCTACCGGGTCGCAGAAAAAAATCACGTCATCATGGCGGCAATCGGAATCTATTCCCAAAACTCGACGGATGACGCCGTAAAGGAAATCCGGACAAAAATTACCGAAACGGTGATGGCGGAAAAATATATCCTTCAAATGCACGGCTTTTATTGCGATCCTGTAAAAAAGATCATACGCTTTGACCTTGTGATCGATTTTCTTGCACCGGACAGACAGGCGTTGTGGCGCGCGATCTGTGAAAAAATACAGAAGCTGTATCCGGAGTATCGCGTGGAAATCCAGCCGGATGAGGATTTCTCTGATTGAAAGTTACAATGTTGTAGTTATTTTTTTTTACCAATATCATAGGATAGTGAAAAACGGATGAATCCTTATGACCTGTGAAGAACAAATTTATTCCAATGATTACTATGACTTTATCATCCGCACGACGGATCCAAGGATTGTGATTCCCGAGGATGTATGCAGACAGCCCATCGATCAATCCATTGCAAACCTTTATATCAAACGGGAGGGAATGCCGGAGCTCAATGCGGTAGATTATGATTACAATACCATTCCGAAATGCTTTGCGCTGCTGGATCAGAATGCGTTGGAAGTCAGCGGGATCAGCCGCGTGCTGAATCAGCCCACCCTGTCTCTTTCGGGACAGGGTGTTTTGGTTGGATTTATTGACACCGGAATCGCCTATGAGAATGCCATGTTTCGAAACAGTGACGGCAGCAGCCGTATCGTGGGAATCTGGGATCAGAGCATACCCGGAGCTCCGCCGGAGGGTTTTTTGTACGGTACCGGGTATACGAGCGAGCAGCTCAATGCGGCGTTGTTGAGTCCTGCACCGCAGGAATTGGTGCCGACCACAGATACCGAGGGACACGGAACATTTTTGGCAGGCATCGCGGCGGGCAGTCCCGATCTGGCAAAGGATTTTACGGGAGCAGCGCCACGGGCGGACATTGCCATGGTAAAGCTGAAGACGGCAAAGCAGTATCTGAAGGACTATTTTTTTGTGTCCGATCAAATCGATGTCTATGAGGAGACCGATATTGCTGCCGGTGTGCATTATCTGCAGCGGTTGGCAGAGGTACGCGGGGAACCGCTGGTGATCTGTCTGGCCCTGGGCACGAACATGGGAAGCCATAAGGGAAATTCGGCGCTGGGCTCCTATTTGGACGATCTCGGCATAAGAGCCGGATATGTGGTGGTTCTGGCAGCAGGCAATGAGGCAAATGCCAGACATCATTATAAGGGCTTCATGACCGAGGAACAGCCCTTTGACATGGCCCAGATCAATGTCGGGGAAAATGTGGATGGGCTGATCGCAGAGGTGTGGATCGAGGCGCCGGAGCTTGCCACGGTGACGGTTACCTCGCCTACCGGAGAACAAACCCCCATGATGTCTCCCAGACACTCCGAGAGTCTGACCTATCGTTTTATTTTCGAGCAGACGGTGGTGCAGATCTACTTTCGGATCTCCGATCCCATCAGCGGAGATCAGATGATACTGATTCGGATGATAAAACCGACCCGGGGTCTGTGGAGCATTGAGACGTATCCGGTCAATCTGTTTACCGGGGAATACCACATCTGGCTGCCGTTAAAGGAAATGGTGGAGGGAGAGGTGTTTTTTGTGCGCTCCGATCCGGACAACACGATCACCATTCCCGGAAATACCAGCATTCCGATTACCGTAGGTGCCTATAATGACAGTACAGGGAGTCTCTATCTGGATTCGGGACGCGGGTTTTCTTTGAACGGAACGGTAAAACCGGATTTTTGTGCGCCGGGCGTGAATCTGACAGGAATCAACGTGAAGGGGAATGAGGAGGAGGCCACCGGAACCAGCATCGCAGCGGCCATCACTGCCGGAGCATCGGCGCTGTTTATGGAATGGGCGGCGGTAAAATACGGAAATCCCGGTGTAAACTCCATCGAAGTAAAGAATTTTCTGATCCGGGGTGCAAGACGTGATGTAGGAAGAGATTATCCCAATCAGGAATGGGGCTATGGAAAGCTGGATCTGTATCAGTCCTTTGATGTGCTGAGGTAAGATCCGCCGGGAGACGGCTTACTGGATTTGCGTGCAGGCAATGTCATGGGACAGGAAAAAACGGTATACCAGCGCATCCCATTCCTGTTCAAAGGTGCGATCCATGACAAAATTGTGGTATGAGACACCGCTGGTGCAGGTCAGCATCCCATCCTGAAAACGGATATTCAGAAAAACCGCATTCAGATCGGAGGAGGAAAGCGCACTTTTGCCCGCGGCCAAGGTGCGCTCTAAATTTTCCGGGGAAAGCTGAAACACAAATTTGAAATAGGAGGGTGTGTGCTTCCCCTTAATCAGAGAATAGCAGTTTTCCCGCAGCTGCGCATAAGGCATGCAGCTTAAATTCTCCAGCTGCTCCGCCTCCAATTCCTCCGCAGAAAAGGATTCCTTCACGATATGCCCGTCAATGACATAAGAAACCCTTCCCCTGATCGTAGCCTCAGTCAGCAGAAAATGATCAAACAGCTCCGTCCGCAGCATGCGGTGCATAAAGTCCTTGATGTTGTGAATGTGTATAATAGTCATTTGGATGGATCCTTTCTATGGAGTCGCTATGGTAATGAAGGATTTGAGAAATTTGAGGGGAACACTTTGCACAAAAATTGTTTGGGAAAGCTCGCTTTCCCAAACGATTTCTGTGCAAAAAAGTCTATGCCGACTACGTCGGCATGACCTTGTGCCCCTCAAATTCCTCAAATTTCTCAAATCCCGGCCTTCACCCTCGCCTCCCCCCGGTGATTCGCCCAACTCCAAAGCAAATCCCAAACGCCAGCACGTCAACGGCCACGATGGTTGAACCCACCGGCGTTCCTGACAGAATGGACAGGATGATTCCGGAAAAGGCACAGACCACAGAAAGCACGGCAGAACATATCGTAACCCTCTTAAAGCTGTGAAACAGCCGCATGGCTGACAACGCAGGAAATATTACCAACGCTGAAATCAACAGAGAGCCCACGAGATTCATGGCAAGAACGATAATGACTGCAATCACAACGGCAATCAGCAGCTGATAGGCATCTGCCTTTGTTCCTGAAGCCTTTGCAAAATTTTCATCAAAGGTAACTGCAAAAATCTTCTGATAAAACAGCACAAAGACCACCACCACCGTCACGGAAAGGACGGTACATAAGGCCACCTCGCGCTGTGTCAGCGTCAGAATGGAGGTTGAGCCAAACAGGGTGCTGCAGACATCGCCGGACAGATTCGGAGAGGTCGAAAAAATATTCATCAGCAGGTAACCGAAGGCCAGTGCGCCTACCGAAATCATTGCGATCGCGGCATCACCCTTGATCTTGGCGTTTTGTCCGGTTCGGAGCAGCAGGATTGCACTGAGGATCGTGAGCGGCAGAACCAGAAGCATTTCGTTCGTCAGATTCAGAACGCTTGCGATTGCCATTGCGCCGAATGCAACATGAGACAATCCGTCTCCGATGAAGGAAAAGCGTTTTAACACAAGGGTGACGCCCAGCAGAGAGGAGCAGAGCGCAATGAGCACTCCCACAATCAACGCATAGCGGACGAAGGGATATTGCAAATATATTCCGAGTTTAGTGATCATTTTTACCTCATTCCTGTTTTTGTATGGTTTGCTGCTGCAATAAAAAGAGTTTGCCGGCATCGCTTGCCAGATATTCCTCCCGTGTTCCGAAAAATACGGATGCTCCGATATGCAGGATATGACTTGCAAAACGGACGGCCGCAGAGATGTCATGGGAGATCATGATTACCGTGATTCCGTCGCGGTTCAGTCGGGCGATCAGGTCATACATCTCTGTCGTAACCCTGGGGTCAAGCCCGGATACCGGCTCGTCCAACAACAGAACTTTTCTGGTTGCGCAGAGTGCTCTTGCCAAAAGAACACGCTGCTGCTGACCGCCGGATAATTCCCGGTAGCAGCGGTCGGACAGGTCTGTGATGCCCATGCGTTCCATGTTTTCTTCTGCCAGCCGCTTTTCCGTTTTGTTGTAGAAGGGACGCAGCCCCAGACGCCCCTGACATCCGGAGAGAACGATTTCTTTCACAGATGCCGGAAAATCCTTTTGTACGATTGTCTGCTGCGGCAGATATCCGATTTCATTGCGCTTTAGTCCGTCACCGGTCAGAATCCGACCGCTGATCGGTTCCTGCAGATGAAGCAGTGTTTTCATGAGTGTCGTTTTTCCGGAACCGTTTTCGCCTACGATGCAAAGGTAGTCCCCCGCGTTCACGGAAAACGAAAGATTTTCCACAATGGTGTGCGAATCATATCCGAGTGACAGATTCTGGATGGTAAGTAAAGCCATAAAAACCTCCATAAGTTTGACTGACTCAGCTGCATTGCTCACACAGTCCGTAAAAGACCGTGCGCATGGCATTCAGCGTGAATTGATGCTCCTTTCGCAGATGCTCCTGCATTCCGGCCAGTTCCTCGCAATGAAGATGGATCAGTTTCCCGCATTTTTCACATTTGCAATGAAAACAGGTCTCCGGTCCGCTGTGAATTTCTGCACCGACATATTCAAAGCAGGCGGGACTGTTGCCGTCGATAATGTACTTGTTGATGATCCCTTCATCGACCAGACGCTCCAATTGGCGGTACACGGTGGATTGTCCGATGGGAGAACCCTGTTTTTTGAAGTACTCACACACATCACTGGCAGTGATATGGACTCCCGGTACCGTTTCAAGATAATCAAGCAGGATTTCCCGCTGTTTTGTTTTATATGTGGATCTTGCACTCATAGGCGCCTCCTGAACAAATATGAGAATCGTTCCCGATTATATCACAGGACAAAGATTTGTCAAGTAAGCCGCAGGCGAAATTTCGGAAGGAGCAGGCTGATTATAATTCGCAGTCAAAGAGAAGGGAGCAGAATTTGCGTTTTTCCTGTTTTGGTGTAAAATATAAACATAAACAGGAGTCATTTTCAGGAGGAAGTATGAAAAAACGCAATTTTGGATTCAGAATGATGGCAGGATTTCTGATTGTGCTGCTGTTATGTACAGGCTGCAGCAGAAAACAGTTCGAAACCATGCAAAAGCTGATACGGGCAATGGAGGAGCCGGAGACTTCGGATATCCGGGTGGTTCCGGAATCTGAGTCCGAGCCTGAGCCCCCGACTGTAGTAAGGGATTATGAAGTGCCTCATGTATCTGCGGATAAATATGCATATAATGTGCTGGATGAGGACACAAAGCTGGTTTATGATGAAATCTATCAGGCAATGACAGAATACTCGGACACGGTCGTGGTTTCCACAACGGACAAGCGGGTGTTGGAAAAAGCCTATCATGCGGTGACTGCGGATTACGGAGAATTGTTCTGGGTGGATGGGTATGGCTATACGGAATATAAAAGGGGAGATACCGTTGTTTCCCTGAAGTTTTCCCCCCAATACACCATGACGCAGGAAGAAATGCAGTCCTGTAAAGAACAGGTGGATGAAAAGGTTTCCCGGATTTTAGAAGGAATCTCCATTGTAGATTCGGATTTCAACAAGGCGAAATATGTGTATGACACTCTGATCCGCACGGTGGAATACGATACCTCCAGCCCGAACAACCAGAATATTTTAAGCGTGTTTCTGGAGGGAAAAACCGTGTGTCAGGGATATGCCTGTGCCACACAGTATCTGTTGGAACAGCTGGGCATTACCGGCGCTGTGATCGGAGGAACTGCAGATGGGGTGCCGCATGCGTGGAATCTGGTGCTGCTGGACGGAGATTATTATTATATGGACACGACATGGGGCAGCAGCTCTTATCGGGGGGAGGATGCGGCGTATATCAATTATGCATACTTTGCATTGACCTCTGAGGAAATGGCGCATACGCACAAAGCAGAAGAAATGTTTTTGCTGCCTGTCTGTAATAGTAGAAAGGACAATTATTTTGTGCATGAAAATCTGTATTTTTCGGAATGGAATCCGGATGGGATCGGTTCCCTGTTTGCCGGAATCGGGGAACAGGCGGTGTCGGTGCGCTTTTCGGATGATGCACTGTATCAGCAGGCATATCAATATTTCATGGAGGATGGTCACATCTGGGATTATTATTCCGGAGAAGACAGGCTTTACTATCTGCTGGAGGATGAGCTGCAGGTGCTGACCATCATGACGCAATAGCCGGAAAAATTCAGCACATTAAAAAACGAAGCCTTTCCGGTTTGCGTAAGGCTTCGTTTTTTCAGCGATAGACGGGGCTCGAACCCGCGGTCTCGACCTTGGCAAGGTCGCGCGTTACCAACTACGCCACTATCGCACAGATATGAAATACAAGACATATATTACAACAGAAAAAAAAGAATGTCAATAGAAATATAAATTTTTTCCATAAATAACCATGATCACACTGGGAAAAAGGATTGTATTGACCGTGAAATTTTGCTATGCTGATAGAAAGACACGGTGGATAAACAAGGAGGTACACATGCGAAAGGGACAGGGCATTCGATTCGGGAGGTGTGGAAAAAGAATTACGGCGCTGGCTGCGGCAGCATTGCTGTGTGTTCCGGCAAATATGAAGGTGTTTGCCGCTCCGGCCGATCCGGGGCTTCCGGTGGATGAATATGATGCCGGAAACGGCTATGTATCGATGGAGTCTGAGTCGGTAAAGAGTATACATGACGGTTCCCGCATGCGCTTTTTTATGGCTTCCCCGGAGCAGGCGACTTCCTATCGCACGCCCAATCTGCCGCCCGTTCGAAGCCAGAAAGGATATGATACCTGCTGGGCCTTTGCGCCTGTTGCATGTATGGAGACGTATCTGCTCAATCACGGGGTGGAGGACGTGGATCTTTCCGAGCTGCATCTGGCTTATTTTGCCAATCATTCGGTGGTAGACCCGTTGGGCGGCACAGAGGGGGATTCCTATTCCGCAACGGGAGACTGGCTGGCAAGCGGCGGCAATTATGAGATGGTGGAAAATACCTGGGCAGACTGGGTCGGAGCGGTGGAAGAGACGGTAGTTCCCTACTCGCAGGTGGACGCGGTCTGGCTGGCAGGACTGGAGGATGAACTGGCATACAGCAATGCGGTGTATCATCTGCAGGGTTACCGCAGGATCAGCATGTCGGATACCGCGGATGTAAAGAAAGCTATTGTAGATTACGGTGCGCTGGCAATCAGCTATTACAGTGACATTACCGGGAGTACGGTCAGCTCTTCGCCAAATTATAACGCGCTTACGCATGCCTATTACTGCAGCAGCAGTCAGGCCATCAATCACGGGGTTGCGATTGTGGGCTGGGATGACAGCTATAGCAAGACAAACTTTAATAAGAGTCCCGGGAATGACGGGGCATGGATCGTGCGAAACAGCTGGGGAGAAAGCTTTGGAGAGAGTGGCTATTTTTATCTTTCCTATGAGGATCAGTCCCTGGACAGCGCTGCGGTAGCATTTATCCCCGAGTCAGCCGATCACTATACGCATAACTATCAATACGACGGCGCATTTTGGAAGGGGAGCGCCAATGTCTCAAAGCCCACCAATATTTTTACGGCAAGCGGCAGTGATGCGGAGTACATACAGGCGGTCTCCTTTGAAACCTACAGTGTCAATGTCGATTATACGGTCAGAATTTATCTGAATCCTGCCGATCCGGTAAATCCCGAAAGCGGGACATTAAAGGCAGTCGCTTCCGGAAGTACGGATTATCAGGGGATGTATACCGTGCCGCTTTCCGAGCCTTTGTATGTAGAGCAGGGCGATGTGTTTGCCGTGATGGTGGAGCTGACAACCGGGGGGAGCACTGCCACGATTCTGGTGGACAAAAACAGCACAAGCCATCCCGGTACCAATGCGGGAGGCGTTGGTCACAGTGTTGCCGTTGGCGAGGTGGGATGGTATGACTACGGCAAGACCATGAATACGAATTTTCATATCAAGGCATATACGACGGACGCAAACCCGGAAAACCGGATAGCAGTCAGCGGAATTTCCCTTTCGCATAGTCAGACTACACTCAAGGCAGGAGAAAACCTGCAGCTGCAGGCAGAGGTCACACCGGAAAATGCATATAATACCAACATCCGCTGGTCCAGCTCCAATCCGGCAGTGGCAGCCGTAAGCAGCACCGGGCTTGTCACTGCGGTGGCGGGGGGAAGTGCAGTCATTACCGCAACTGCGGCAGATGGAGGTTGTACTGCTTCCTGTCAGGTGGATGTGACTGTTCCGCTGCAGGGAATCGGGCTGAATCATGGCTCGGTGGCTATGAGAGTCGGGGAAACGACAAAGCTGACGGTTTCTTATACACCGAATGAAACGACGGATGATACGACGATCCAGTGGTCGAGCTCCGATCCTGAGGTTGCATCGGTCGACGCAGGGACGGTAACGGGCCTGGCTGCCGGAAAGGCGACGATTACTGCCAGCTGTGGAACGTTTTTCGCAACCTCCCAGATAACGGTCAATGAGGTAAAGGTCAGCCGCATACGCATTTCGAATGCGCCCTGGCAGATGACGGTGGGAGATACGGTGCAGCTGGGGGCAGAGCTTACGCCCGCCAATGCCACGAATCAGTCAGTGACATGGTCCTCCTCGGATTCTTCCGTGCTGTCGGTGGATACCTCCGGGAAGCTGGTCGCAAACAAAGCGGGAGCCGCAGTGATCAGGGTGACAGCCGCAAGCAGTGGAATTTCTGACACGATGTCCATTGAAGTGTTAGAAAAAGCAAACACCAACGTGCAACCGACAGACACTGGGACGAATGAGGCGGGAATCCCGAAGCCGACTGCCGAAATATTTCAGCAGACCGGATGGGTACAGAAGGACGGCACCTGGTACTACTACAATGCAGATGGTGTCCTGCAGACCGGCTGGGTCAATGTGGGCGGTATCTGGTATTACATGAACGAAAGCGGAGCGATGCAGACCGGATGGGTACAGGTAAACGGCACCTGGTACTACATCGGCATCGGCGGAGCGATGCAGAGCGGCTGGGTACAGGTGAATGGCACCTGGTATTACATGAACGAGAGCGGAGCGATGCAGACCGGATGGGTGCAGATAAACGGCACCTGGTATTACATGAATGAGAGCGGGGCGATGCAGACCGGATGGATACAGGTAAACGGTGTCTGGTACTATACCGGCATCGGCGGAACCATGTTGACCGGATGGCAGATGGTCAATGGAAGATGGTATTATCTGAGCAGCGACGGTTCCATGCAGACCGGATGGCTCAGGGCTGCCAATCACTGGTATTATCTGGGCACCGGAGGAGCGATGCAGATCGGTTGGTACACGATAAACGGAAAGTGGTATTACAGTTATGCCTCCGGCGTGATGGCGGCAAACACCAGAATCGGCAATTATCGGTTCAACGCCAATGGAGAATGGGTGCGGTAAAGAAAAAGAACGGCCGCAGGAAAAGATACAGGAATATAACAGAAAATTTGTCATATGATAAACTAAAGTAACAGTTCTGCTGCGGCGGAGCTGTTCAGAGTAAAGAGAGGAACAGGAGGGATTCCCTTGCGCTCAAGAACAAAAATTGTGGTTTTTCATATGAAAGAGCTGATTTACACAACGGTATTTGCGGTGCTGGGCGTGCTGCTGATTCTGCTGCTGATCTATATGTTTGCACCGGAAAAGCAGGAGGATACCGCGGAGACGATGAAATACGCGGCAGGGGTGTATACGTCTTCCATCACATTTAACGATCAGAGTATTGACGTGCAGGTAATTGTGGACGAAGAAAAGATACAGAGCATTTCCCTGAAAAATCTGGATGAGACAGTGACTGCCATGTATCCGCTGATGCAGCCGGCACTGGATAATCTGACCGAGCAGATTTATGAAAGCCAGTCTACGGAAAATCTTACATATTCGGAGGAGAATCAATACACCTCCATGGTGCTGATCAATGCCATCAGCCAGGCGCTGAAAAAGGCTGAGGCCGCAGCGAACTAATCGCAGGCGTTCACTGGCTGGCTGGTGACGATTCTTTGATTGCCCGGGACTCTCTTACCAGTTCGTCGTGAAGGGCGAGAGAGGTCCAGGCAATATTTTGTCCGGTCAGAACGGCCTTCAGCGGAATCGGAGGAAGCTTCATTTTCCGGTAGGTCACAAGGAAACGATCCAGCAGGGGATCGTTAAAATCTTTGAATACCAGCATGGCGTCCGTAAATCCGGTTTCGTTATAGATTGCATCCGACCGCTCCATACCGGGAATCCCGGCGAGAGCACCCACGGTCTGTGTGTAATCGGAAGAAGAAATGGATTTTACACGGATTTTCAGACTCGCACACAGCAGCCGGAGCTTTTTGCCGTGTTCATTGTCCAGATTGTATAATAAAAGCGTCGGGGTCACAGGCAGATCCTCCATTCTATGCGAAATCATTACGAACAGTATACTGTTTTTCAAGAAAAAAGACAAGGCATTGCATTTTTTTGCGCAATTGATTATAATTATTGTTACAATTCAGCGCTCAGCCAGCTGATCGCCGAATTGTAATTATTTTCATTGTTATTTTTCTGTAAATCATGGTACTTTTTCGGAGTGGTTGCTTCGGAGGGGCTGCCGGAAATGTTAGGGAAAAGTTGGTGCATGCTATGGCGGATATTACATCAGAGAAATTCGAACAGATTGAAAACTCAGTCATGAACCAGGATAACAGGCTGCGGAGCATGAAAGAATTTTCAAGTCCGGAGAGCCTGTATGAAGAACTGATTACCAGTGTGCGCAAATATCACCCGTCGGCGGATATTTCGCTGATCGAAAAGGCATATCGCGTGGCAGAGGCGGCGCACCGCGGGCAGAAGCGGAAGTCGGGAGAACCGTATATTATCCATCCGCTTTGTGTGGCAGAGATTCTGGCAGAGCTGGAATTGGACAAGGAAACCATAGCAGCCGGACTCCTTCATGACATTCTGGAGGATACCGTCATGTCCGAGGAGGAATTGGAGCAGGAGTTTGGTCCGGAGGTGCTGCTGCTGGTGGATGGAGTGACCAAGCTGCAGCATGTGCATCTGACGGACGGGCAGAGCAAGGATCCCAAGGAAAAAAATGCCCAGCGGCTGGAAATGCAGGCAGAGAATCTGCGCAAAATGTTTCTGGCGATGGCCAAGGATATCCGGGTAATCATGATCAAGCTGGCGGACAGGCTTCACAATATGCGCACGCTGAAGTATCAGTCTGCGGAGGCACAGCTTCGCATTGCCCGTGAAACACAGGAAATCTACAGTCCGATTGCCCAGCGGCTCGGAATCAGCAAGATCAAGATTGAACTGGACGATTTGTCCTTAAAATATCTCAATCCCGAAGCATATTATGATCTGGTGGAAAACATCGCACTGCGCAAGCAGGTCAGAGATGACTACGTGCAGGGATTGGTAGATGTTGTGCGTACCCAGATTGAACAGGCAGGGATTCAGGCCGAGATCTACGGACGCGCAAAGCATTTTTTCAGCATCTACAAGAAAATGGTCAATCAGAACAAAACCATTGACCAGATCTATGACATTTTTGCAATCCGGATTATTGTTGACAGCATTAAGGACTGCTATGCGGCATTGGGAATTATGCATGAGGCGTACAAGCCGATTCCCGGCAGATTCAAGGATTATATTGCCATGCCAAAGCCGAATATGTATCAGTCGCTGCACACCACACTGATCGGACCCGGCGGACGCCCCTTTGAAATCCAGATTCGTACCTTTGAGATGCACCGCACGGCAGAGTACGGAATTGCAGCTCATTGGAAATACAAGGAAGCAAATAACGGCACGGCTACCTCCACCACAGTTACGGAGGAGGAAAAGTTAAGCTGGCTTCGTCAGATTTTGGAATGGCAGCAGGACATGTCGGATAATAAAGAGTTCATGAGCTTGCTGAAAAGCGACCTGGATCTCTTTTCTGACACCGTATTCTGTTTTACGCCTACGGGGGAGGTGAAAAATCTTCCTACCGGATCTACACCGATTGACTTTGCCTACAGCGTTCACTCGGCGGTGGGAAATAAGATGATCGGTGCGAAGGTCAACGGCAAGCTGGTGCCCATTGATTATGTGCTGCACAACGGAGACCGGATCGAGGTGCTGACCTCGCAGAATTCCAGAGGTCCCAGTCATGACTGGCTGAATATTGTAAAAAGTACACAGGCAAAAAATAAAATTAACCAGTGGTTCCGCAGCGAATTAAAGGAAGAGAACATCATTCGCGGCAAGGAAATGATTGCTCAATATTGCAAGGCAAAGGCCATCAATCTGTGGGAAATCAGCAAGCCGGAATATCAGGCGGCAGTGATGCGGAAATACGGCTTCCATGACTGGGAGGCCGTGCTGGCGACCATCGGACACGGCGGACTGAAGGAAGGACAGGTTGTCGGGAAAATGCTGGATGAGTACCGCAGGGATCATCCGATTCGGATTTCGGATGAGGACGTGCTTGCGGCGGTTGATGAGGAGAGAGTCTGGGCGACACCCCAGAAATCCAAGAGCGGAATTATTGTAAAAGGGCTCTACGATGTGGCGGTGCACTTTTCCAAATGCTGCAGTCCGGTTCCGGGAGATGAGATTGTGGGCTTTGTGACCAGAGGGCGGGGAGTTTCCATTCACAGAACAGATTGTATCAATATCCTGAATCTGTCTGATCTGGAGAAGCCCCGGCTGATTGATGCGGAGTGGCAGCAGGGAGCCGAGGAGGAAACGGAAAGCTTTTATTTGGGCGAGATCAAGATTTTCGGAAATAACCGGACAGGACTTCTGGTGGATATTACCAGAATCTTTACGGAACGGGAAATTGATATCCGCGCCATTCATTCCAAAACCAGCAAACAGGGCATTGCAACCATTATTATTGCCTTTAATACCAGAGGAAAGGGCGAAATGGAGGCATTGATTCAGAAGGTGCGTCAGGTGGAAAGTGTCATAGACATTGAGCGCACAACCGGCTGATTGCGGGTTGGAGATATTTTGCATAGAGAGGGAATTATGACAGAACAGACAAAGGTATTGCGCTATATTGTCGGGCCGGTGTGTACGAATTGTTATCTGCTGGTCAATGAAGCCAGACAGGAGCTTCTCGTGTTTGACCCCGGAGATCAGGCAGAGCTTCTGATCCGGCAGATTGATCAGACACAGGCAAAGCCGATAGCGATTCTGCTGACCCATGGTCATTTTGATCATGTTATGGCAGTGGAGGAAATCAAAGCACATTATGAGATACCGGTTTATGCCCACGAGACAGAACGGGAGACATTGGAGAATCCGGAGCGGAATCTGTGCGGGATGGTGGGAGTCCGGCAGCAGTATCATGCAGACAGGTACTTAAAGGACGAAGAGGTGCTAAAGCTGGCAGGCTTTACGATCCGGGTATTTCATACCCCCGGACATACGCCCGGCGGCGTGTGCTATTATCTGGAGGATCAAAAGCTCTTATTCAGTGGGGATACATTATTTCAGGAGTCGGTGGGAAGAACCGATTTTCCCGGAGGCAGCATGTCGGAGCTGATTCGCTCCATTCAGGAAAAGCTGATGCCGCTGCCGGATGATGTGACGGTATACACCGGGCACGACGAGAGCACCCTGATCGGCTATGAGCGGATGCACAATCCGTATCTGTAACTATGATTACCGTATTATTAAACCGACCGGATTTTGAATATGATATCCATTCCCTGATCAAAGCATTTTTCCCCACTGAAAATGTATATGTAGCAGATCATCCCAAAGCAAAACTACAGGAAGCGGTTTCCCATCACATGGATGTATTCTTTGAGCGGAAACAGCTTCATTTCATGTTTTACGAGGTGGATCCCGAAGAGCGTCCGAAGCTTTGCGGAGAGGATGCGTGTGAGGTGGACTATGACGATCGGCGTGACACCAAAAATCGCCTGAAGCACACCCTGTATCACATGCTCTCTGCTTATACGGGGAAGACGCTTCCCTGGGGCAGTCTTACGGGTATCCGCCCCACAAAGATCGCCATGAAAATGCTGGAGGAAGGGCACAGCGATCAGGACATCCTATCCTATATGAGAGAGACTTATGATGCCTCCCGCGAAAAATCTGTGCTTTCAATCCGGATTGCGAAACGGGAACTGGCGCTTTTGCACAGACTGGATTATGAAAACGGCTACAGTCTCTATATCGGGATTCCGTTTTGTCCAACTACCTGTCTGTACTGTTCCTTCCCGTCCTATTCTCTGGCGATGTGGAGAGAACGGGTAGATGAGTATCTGGATGCATTGGAGCGGGAGATTGATTTTACCGCGGTAACATGTGCACACAGAAGGCTGAATACGATCTATATCGGAGGCGGGACACCTACTACATTGTCTGCCGGACAGCTGGATCGACTGATGCGAAAAATAAAATGCAGCTTTGATCTGTCGTTTCTGCTGGAATTTACCGTAGAGGCGGGGAGACCCGACAGCATCACCGCAGAAAAGCTGGAGGTTCTGAAACGGCATGGAGTCAGCCGGATTTCGATCAATCCGCAGACCATGAAGCAGGCGACCCTTGACCTGATCGGCAGACGCCATACAGTAAAACAGACGGTTGAAAGCTTCCTGCTGGCGAGAAAAGCAGGCTTTGACAACATCAATATGGATTTAATCGCAGGACTTCCCGGCGAGACGCTTTCCGACATGGAGGATACCATGCGGGAGATACGGACGCTGATGCCGGACAACCTTACCGTGCATTCCCTTGCCATCAAACGGGGCTCCCGTCTGCAGATGGAGAGGGAGCGGTATCAGGATCTGCATATCGAAAATACAGAAGGGCATATTGCACTCACCGCCCGTGTGGCGGAGGAGATGGGCATGACACCCTATTATCTGTATCGGCAGAAGAACATGGTCGGAAATTTTGAGAACGTGGGTTATGCAAGACCGGACAAGGCGGGGATTTATAATGTCTTGATCATGGAGGAGAAACAGACTATAATGGCTCTTGGAGCCGGTGCAGTCACGAAGTTTGTCTGTGATCAGCCGGCGGGAACCGTGCGGGTGGAAAACGTAAAGGATCTTGCGGGCTATCTGGCACGGACCGACGAGATGATTGAACGAAAAAGAAAGAAAATGGAGGAGCTTTCATGGCACTGAGCAAAAAGCCCGTTACGGGCATGAAGGATATATTGCCGGAGGAAATGCAGCTTCGGGATTATGTACAGGGCGTGATCAAAGAGACCTATCGAAGCTTTGGGTTTACGCCGATTGAAACACCCTGTATGGAAAATATTTCCAATCTTACCGATCGGCAGGGCGGAGAAAATGAAAAGCTGATTTTTAAGGTCTTAAAGCGCGGAGAGAAGCTGAATCTTGAAACTGCGGAGACGGAAGCGGATCTTGTGGATTTCGGGATGCGTTATGACCTTACCGTACCGCTGGTGCGTTATTATTCGAATCACTCCAATGATCTGCCGTCTCCGTTTAAGGCGCTTCAGATGGGCAGTGTATGGCGTGCGGATCGCCCGCAGCGCGGAAGATATCGGCAGTTTATGCAGTGTGATATCGACATTTTAGGGGAACCCACCAATCTGGCGGAAATCGAGCTGATTCTTGCCACCACTACCACGCTGGGAAAAATCGGCTTCAAAAATTTTGAGATCCGCATCAATGAGCGGCGGATCCTTAAGGCGATGGCCACATACAGTGGATTTGGCGAGGAGAGCTTTGATACGGTTTGTATTATCCTGGATAAAATGGACAAGATCGGCAGGGACGGCGTTGCCGGAGAGCTGCAAAAGGAAGGCTTTGACAAGGCTGCCGTGGAGAAGTACCTGTCACTTTTTGAACTTGCCGGGCAGTCAGAAGATGGGCTGAATGCCCTCTGTGATACGCTGACAGCCGCTGGCGTGTTGGAGGAGGAGGTCAGACAGAATCTGACAGAGATTATCCGGAGTGTGGAGCAGACGAAAACTGCCGATTTTCGGATGGTGTTTGATCCCACGCTGGTACGTGGAATGGGCTATTATACAGGGACGATTTTTGAGATCGCCATGCCGGAGTTCGGCGGCAGCTGCGGCGGCGGCGGACGCTATGACAAAATGGTGGGCAGGTTTACCGGAAACGATGTGCCGGCCTGCGGGTTTTCCATCGGCTTTGAGCGGATTATTCTGTTACTCATGGAAAGCGGATTCCGGATTCCGAAGCAGCCGCCGAAGAAGGCATACCTGATCGAAAAGGGGTATCCGGCAGAGCAGCTTTGCGAGGTCATCGCCCAGGCGCAGGCGGAGCGTGCCCAAGGGAAGCAGATTCTGGTGGTGCGCATGAATAAAAATAAAAAATTCCAGAAGGAAAAGCTGACTGCAGAGGGGTATTCGGATTTTGCAGAGTTTTATAAGAAATAGACATATTTGCACGATGCAGACAGCGGGTGTTTGCGGATGTGCCGTAAGAACGACAGGCAGGAGGAAGAGAAAATGGCAGAATCGATGAGAGGATTGCATCGGACACACAGGTGTGCGGAGGTATCGGAAGAGAATGTTGGAAGCACTGTGACCGTCATGGGATGGGTGCAGAGGAGGCGAAATCTGGGCAGCCTGATTTTTGTGGATTTGAGAGACCGTTCCGGCATTTTGCAGATCGTGTTTGATGAAGACAGCGTGGGAAAGGACGGGTTTGAAAAGGCCGGAACCATCCGAAATGAGTTCGTGATTGCCGTTGTGGGAACAGTGCAGAAGCGGTCGGCAGCGGTCAATGAGCAGTTGAAAACAGGAGCCATCGAGGTAAATGCAACGAGTCTTCGGATTCTCTCGGAAGCGGACACCCCGCCGTTTCAGATCGAAGAAAACAGTCAGACAAAGGATGAGGTGCGGTTGAAATATCGGTATCTGGATCTGAGAAGACCGGACATTCAGCGGAATCTGATGTTGAGAAGCAGAGTGGCAAATCTCATGCGGGAATTTATGAGCCGGGAGGGATTTTTGGAGATTGAGACACCGATTCTTTGTAAATCCACACCGGAGGGGGCGAGGGACTATCTGGTGCCCAGCCGCGTACATCCCGGAAGCTTTTACGCGCTTCCGCAGTCTCCCCAGCTTTATAAGCAGCTTTTGATGGCATCCGGCTATGACAGATATTTCCAGATCGCAAAATGCTTTCGTGACGAAGATCTGCGTGCAGACCGACAGCCGGAATTTACGCAGGCGGATATGGAATTGTCGTTTGTGGATATCGATGATGTCATTGCGGTCAATGAGCGAATGCTTCAGTATATCTTCCGGGAGGCCATCGGCGTGGAGGTAGCCATCCCGTTTCCCAGAATGACGTGGCAGGAGGCGATGGATCGGTTTGGCTCAGACAAGCCGGATACCCGCTTTGGCATGGAGCTTCAGGATGTATCACAGGTTGTGCGGGATTGCGGATTTTCCGTATTTACAGGAGCCTTGCAGAAGGGCGGCTCTGTCCGTGGAATCAATGTGAAGGGGCAGGGAGCCATGTCCCGCAAAAAGCTTGATCGGCTGGTGGAGTTTGCCAAAGGCTATGGGGCTGGCGGACTGGCTTATCTTTGTATCAATGAGGATGGCAGCGTAAAGTCCTCCTTTGCAAAATTTATGACCGAAGAGGAATTAAAGAATCTGACTGCCGCTATGGCAGGAGAGCCCGGTGACCTGCTGCTCTTTGCGGCGGACAAAAACAAGATTGTCTGGAATGTGCTGGGAGCCCTCCGCGTGGAGCTGGCAAAGGAGCTGGAGCTTGCGGATCCGAACCGTTACAATTTCCTCTGGATTACCGAATTTCCTTTGCTGGAATGGTCGGATGAAGAAAATCGGTTTACGGCCATGCACCATCCCTTTACCATGCCCATGGAGGAGGATTGGGAGAAGATTGATACCGATCCCGGGGCGGTTCGCGCCGAGGCGTATGACATTGTCCTGAACGGGACGGAGCTTGGGGGCGGTTCCATCCGTATTCATCAGGACGACATTCAGGAGAAAATGTTTGAGGTGCTGGGCTTTACGAAGGAGCAGGCGCATGAACAGTTTGGATTTCTGCTGGATGCGTTCCGGTATGGAGTTCCGCCTCATGCAGGGCTGGCCTACGGACTGGATCGTCTGGTCATGCATATGGTACATGCGGATTCTATCCGGGATGTCATTGCGTTTCCGAAGGTAAAGGATGCCTCCTGTCTGATGTGCGGCGCACCGGATCGGGTGGAGCAAAAGCAGCTGGAGGAGCTCGCGATTAAGGTGCCGGAGGAATAGAACGGAATCGCGGGAAGTGTGAGTTCATATTTTGTTAAGGAATCTTAACTTTTGGGGAAAAGGGGAAGGTTGTGGAAGGATTTCAAAGCCGGAGGGTGACGGGGGACGGAGGTCATGCCGACGGAGTCGGCATAGACCTTTTGCGCAAGAAACCGCTTAGGAAAGCTAGCTTTCCTAAGCGGTTTTTTACGCAAAGTGTTCACATCGTTTCACGATGTGAACCTCCGTCCCCCGTCACCCTCCGGCTTTGAAATCCTTATGCAAATTTAAGAAATCTTAAATCCTCAAAATCCCCCTTTACAAACGCACCCAATCCGTGTATGATTCAAATCATCTTTTTTATCTTTTGATTCAGGCGGTTCAAACCTGAAATTCCCACATGAAAAATTTGCATTTAGGAGGAATTTTTTTGAAGGAAATATTTGAACAGTACGGCGGTGTGATTGTGACGGTTATCGCAATTGTGGCTTTGGCGGCTCTGATTACGGCACTCATGGGAAACGGAAACAGCGGACCGGTTTACGAGGCCTTTAAGGGATTGATTGAGAACTTTACCGGCAATGTCGGGCTCAAGAATCCGTAGGAGGGCATCCATTGGAAAAATTAGATATTGGAATTCGTATGGAACCGGAATATTTTGGCCCCCTGTGGCGCTATGTGAAGGATCCGAAGATTACGGATGTGGATTATAACGGACACCAGCTCTGGATTACCGATGTGGAAAACGAACGCTATCTGGTCGAACGTTCGGGTATCACGGAGAAATTCGTGGAACAGTTTTCCCACAGAATTGCCAATGAAGTGAGCAAGCCCTTCAACAAAAAATGTAATCTTTTAGAGGCTGAGACAGATATGCTGCGAATCAGCATCATTCACGAGTCTGTGGCGGTTTCCGGGCGGAGCATCTGTATTCGCAAATCTCCGCCGGTACTTAGGATGGAGGTGGAGGAGATGGTGGAATCTGATTATTGTCCGCTTCCGCTGCTGGAGCTTCTGGTCAATTGTGTGCAGGCAAAAATGAATTTTGTGTTCTGCGGCGAGCCGGGAGTCGGAAAAACCGAGTGTGCCAAGTTTTTTTCGCAGTTTATTTCTGCCAGAGAGCGGGTAATTACCATTGAGGACAATCCGGAATGGCATTACGGACAGATTAATCCGGGAAAGGACTGCGTGGAGCTTCGGATCGGACCGGATTTTGATTATACGAAGGCAATCAAGACCTGTCTTCGTCAGAATCCATCCTGGATCATGCTCTCGGAAGCGCGTTCCACAGAGGTAAAATCCCTGCTGGAATGCTGGTCTACCGGAATTCGCGGATTTACGACCCTGCACACCGATGATGTGAGAAAGATACCGGATCGCATTCTGAATATGATGGAAAATCGTATGGACGCAGACCGTATGGAAAATGACGTGTACAGCTATGTGGATGTAGGCATTCTTCTTCGGAGAAAGCAGAAACATGACGGAAAAATCTGTCGCTATATCGATCAGGCATGCTTTTTCTTAAGAGAGGGAAAACAGAATCAGATTCATATGCTGCAGCAGGATGGCTGTATGCTGTTAAAGGAGCTTCCGGTTTCTGTTGTGGAGCGTCTGCAACGCTATGGAATCAGGGATCCCTTTGCCAGTGCAGTGGTACAGAAACGGATGGGAGGTCGGATATGAAGCAAAAATCGGAAATCAGGACACATGCCGGAGCCGTGCTTCTGCTTTTGCTTGCGGCATTTTTATTGCAGCTGAAGTGGTACAGCATCCTTGTGTGTATCGCATGTTATGCGGTGCTAAGTATTGGCTGGAAGCGGATCCGGAAGGAGGAAAAACGGCAGCAGAAGCGTCTCGAGGAAGCCGGACTGTATATGGAGCAGCTTTTGTATGCATTTATGCAGAATCAGCAGATTTTGGCCGCGTTGGAGGATATTCGGACGTTATTTCGGGAGGGAAACATGGCGGAGTGTATCCGAAAGGCCATCGACCGCATGAAGGCGGAGCATGATGCGACCAGTCGGGAAGCGCTATACCTCATAGAAAAAGACTATGACTGCGCACGTATCCGGCAGATTCATTCCTATCTGCTCTATGTGGAGCGGTACGGAGGAGCCTTTGAGGAAACCATCGAATTTCTGCTTGAGGACATTCATAAATTTATGGAGCGCGTCAGCGTCTATCAGGCGGACTGCAGAAAATACAGACGCAACGTATGGATTGCAGCAGTCCTGTCGGTCATCATCTGCGCCATTACCAATGCATTATTGCCGGGGGATCTGGAGATCGCGGGTTATACGCTTTGTCAGGCGGCTTCTGTCCTTCTTGTTTGTCTGGATATGCTGATCTGCAGACGAACCGAGAGAAAGACTGCCAGAGACTGGCTGAAAACCGGGCAGATGGATGAGAAGATCGACTGGGACAAAAAATATGCGCGTTACAAAAAGAGCAGAGGTTTTCTGCGTGTGGTATACCAGAGAGATATGAAAAAGAAGGTACAGCTGGCATTTCCCCAATGGCTGATGGAAATGGCATTGCTCTTACAAAGCGAAAATGTACAGGTGGCACTCCACAAGAGCAAACAGACCGCCCCGCCCATTTTGCGGCCGGCAATCGGAGAACTGGTGGAGGAGCTGAATCAGAACCCCGAGAGTCTGGAGCCCTATATGAATTTCCTGAAGGAGTATCAGATCCCGGATGTCCAGTCCGCCATGCGGATGCTCTATGCCTTGTCCAACGGAGGCTATGGAAACGGAAATCAGCATCTGACTCAGATTATGATGCGGAATCAGGAGCTTTTGGATAAGGCGGAGCGCAGCCGCAATGAGGACTCTCTGGCAGGCTTATATGCACTGTTTCTGACCCCGGCATTGACCGGCGCGGGAAAAATGCTGGTGGATATGACCATGTTTCTGGTGGTGTTTTTGACAAAAATGCACACATAGAGTGAGGGGAAAATATGGAACAGATGATCAAAACCTATCTGGGAATCTTTCTGATCATGATGATGACGGTAATCGGAATCGGAATCGTATCAGCAGAGGTGGAGATAACCAGAGCAAGAGATTTCAAATCGGATATAATCGTGGAAATGGAAAACAGCGATTACAATGTAAACGTGCTGAATGCATGCATCAAGCAGGCAAAGGACATCGGCTATGGACTGGAGATTACCCTGTTCGGAAATGACGGAAGTATCATCTCCTATCAGGAGGGCGTGGAGCTTCCGAAGGACGGGGTAAGACTTGCGGAAATCGTACTGTCTTATTCCTACAGTATGGGACCGTTCAGCAGCAGCAAACAGCACAGTATCAGAGGATATGGGAGGTAGAATGCAGTGAGACAGATACTGGAGGATTACGGACAGGCGATTTTGTGTTTACTGATGGGAAACACGGTCATTGCCGTGATATGGTGGATGTTAAATTACGTTTCAATATAGAAAAGGAGGGAAAAGCATGGAGAGTATCATGGAGGAATATGGAGGGGTGACAGCAGGTGCCTTTGCGGGCATTCTGATGTTGGCGTTACTGGCTCATATATTCGGAGCAGGCGGCTGGCTGCAGGAGCTTTTGTCCAATACTGCGGCAGCGTTAGGATGAGGTGTGTGCGATGAAGATGATATTTCGTGAATATGGAAAGACGGCGGCAGCGGTGCTTCTGGTGTCGGCACTGATTAGCTTGATATGGATCATGCTGACGCAGAGGGGAGAACGTGAGCAGTCTCTGGACAACCGGAATTTTTCTGTGTATCAGGATGCATGGACTGCCCGGCAGATATACAGCAGAAAGGCACCGGAGATTTCCTGGCAGCAGGGAAAGGAGTTAAAGCTGGGAAGCGGGGAGACGCTGGAATCCTTTTTTGAGGCAGTGGATCAGGAGGGAACACCTCTTGCAGTGGAGATTCTTTCGATCACAGATGACAGTGGGGAACCCTGCACCTATCCCTTTCAACAGGATGGGATCTACCGGATCGTATTGAGGGCTTTGGATCGTATGGGAAAGCGTGCAGTGGTGTCCATTGACGTGCCGGTAAACGGGAGGTGAGAGGACGATGAAGCATGTTGTATTCGGATGTTGCGGAGGAATGATGATTCTGCTGTTTTCAGTGCTTTTGCTTACCCTGCAGAATCGCAGTGTGAGAGAGGAAGAACTGAAACAGAGTGTGGCAGAGGCCATGGATCTTGCCATGGAGCAGGCTGCTGCAGGGATGTTTTCCGACGGGGAGGAGTTTTCTGCATATTTTCAGGATGCGCTGACGGAGCAGATCACCTCCGAATCGGAGCTTGACATTACGATGTTGTGTGCGGACGCGGAAAAGGGAATTTTATCAGCGGAGGTAAAGGAAATGTATCGGTATCCAAATGGAAAAACGGGCAGTGTTTCCTGTAAAAGAACCATGATCAGGGAGGAACATATGTCTGAGAAAACAGACCGTTATGAGGTGGACTTTTATCTGGATAAGGCGGATCTGCGGGAAAAAAAGGATTGCTATAAAACCTATTCCGTGGCAGATGGAGATGTGATTGCGCAGCCTGTGGCTCCGTCTGCGTCCTATGGACGGGGAGTTTTTCGGGAGTGGCGGGATGCATTTGATGATCCGGCAGATTTTTCCCGAAGAGTCAGCGAAAACCAGGCCTATTACGCTGTATTCGAATAGGAGGATGCCATGAAAAAAATACTTAAAATCGGTTTATTTTGCTTTTTGTTCGTTTTTTTCGTAGTATCGGGGGGACAGAGGAAGCTTTATGCAGCGGATCTGCAGCTGAAGGTGCCGGAGAGTGCCGATGCGATCACGGATGTGGGGAGCGTATCCTATCGTTATGTGACAAAAAGCTGGGGAGAATGGGTTGCTTTTTTTTCCGCTCATGGCTATACCTATAGCAGCTGTTATTATGAGGTGGAGGTATCAGGCAATGATCTGCACAGTAAGGTAAGCGATATCTGCTGGTGCGCGTTTACAAAATATCATGCGGTTTACTGGAGCCCCATGCTTGTCAATGGCGGAGGGAAGTATTCGCTTTATTTTAACCATTGGAACTATATCGGGAACAGTACGAAGCCGAGTGAACCCGGGGGCAGCTATTCCGGTGGGGCATACTGGTATTTTACGAATCAGGAGGGGGTCGTCTATCAGGACAGCTGGATCCATGTGCCGATCAGCGACAAAAACCCGCAGCGTCTGGGATATTTTTATGTGGACAAAAGCGGGCATATGCTGACGGGATGGAATCGGGATACAGTCGGTAACTGGTACTATTTTAAGATCGATCATGCTGCAAATGAGGATGGTGCAAGTGTAAAAACAGGCGTTTCCTATGATGCAGACAAGTCTACCGTGTGCTGGAAGGAGATCCGGGCGGGGAACGAAGCCAGTCATTCTTATGGACTGTATCGCTACGATGGTGTGACGGTAAGAACCAATCTTTACATTATGGATCTTAAGGGAAACTACTCTGCCGATTATCAGCACAGTGTGCTGGAGCATGTCCCGCCGGAGCGTGTGCCGCCGTTGAATTCGGGGAGCTGTGTCAGATATGCTGCTTCCGCGGCGGCGGCATATTATCAGGCTTCCGGGTTTTATCATGATACGGCCAGAGGAGATTGCGGAAGTGCAAAAAGGGTGTATCTGGAAAACCGGGACTGGCAGAGTATCAGCATTGATGCATTTCAATGCTATGTAGGGAGAAGCAGATATCTGCAGACGATCCAATACCGCAAACGGCAAAATGGAACTCTGATCGCGCAGGATCAGGATACAAAAGCCTTTTGGGTCTATTACGGAAATGAAGTTTCCCTGTCCGGATATCGGAAAAGCTACAATGGGTACAGACAGACTGTTGTGAGAAAGGATGGGACAGAGCTCTCATCGGACTCGTATGCGGTAACGAATGCACATAACATCGTATTTGATTATGAACCCGTCCGATATACCGTGCGGTACATGGGAAACGGGGCGGATGGAGGAGGCATGGCTGATTCCGGTTATATCTATGATCAGCAGGGAAAGCTGGCAGCCAATCAATATACGAAAACCTACTACAAATTTATAGGCTGGTCCCGGACGCCCGGAGGACCGGTGGAGTATTCGGATCTTGCGGTGGTGCATAACTGGAGCGCCAAGGAGCGGAGTGTAATCACACTGTATGCGCAGTGGGAGCGTCTGCATGCAGATTATACCCTGCAGATTTACCGGATGAATGTGACCGGAAATGGTTATGAACAAATCAGCAGTAAAAAAATACGCGGAAACCGCGGAGAGGACCTGATTTTGTCAGAGCTTGCGGCAGGATATCCTGCAGAGGGATTTACCTATGCATATGGGCAGGTGCAGGGAGAAAAAACGGAGCGGACAATTCTGGAAGCAGAGCAGAACGGGGTAATCGGTCTCTTTTTCCGGCGGGATCGATATGTGGTGGAGCTTCGACGGTGTGCCGATTACGGGAAAGGAATCGCCCGGCTGTCCGGGGAGGGAACCTACTACTACGGGGAACAGGTACAGGTGCAGGGAGAAGCGGCAGAGGGTTATGAGTGGATCGGATGGAGAGGAAGCAGCGGCTGGGACAGCCCCTATACGGAACTTACGTTTTCCATGCCGGCACATCCTGTGATCTTTGAGGCGCAGGCGACTCCGCATCATTACCGGATTGTGTTTGACGGAAACGGAGCAACGGAAGGAACGATGGAGGATGCGAGCATATCCGCTGTTTATGATGAAAGTTATCGGCTGCCGGAAAATGGATTTCTCCGGAGCACGGATAACGACGAAAGCATCTTTTGCGGATGGAGTATGGATTCCGGAACCAGATTTGATCAGGTGGAGTATCAGGAGGGGCAGTCGGTATCGAATCTGACGACCGGGGATCAGGTAACCATTACCTTGTATGCGATCTGGGATGATCAGCCCGGCATTGTGGCGCAGAATTTGTATTATACGCTTCAGGAGGCGCAAGACGGGAGGATCACACAGGAGCGTCTGCTTGCCGCTGCATCTGCTTATGACAGGGAACAGCGCAGTGGAAAGAATCCGGAGGGAGAATTGAAGCGGGGATATGATGAGGAAGCCCATACGGATTTTTGTGTGGTGGATTACGCTCCGCAGGATTTTCGCTGTTTTGAACATGGCGGCAGCGTGTCGGTTACCTATCAGGCTACAGACAGCGGCGGAAACATTACCAGAAAACAAATTCGGGTTTTTCTGGCTGACACAACCCCGGAAACAGTGGACAAACGTCAGTGGACACTGCGTTTTATCAGTGAGCGGTATCTGGACACGCTCGCAGCGGACTCCAGATGGAGAAACGATCCGGAGTATGTTCATGTGCTGAGGCAGGCATTGAGGCAGCCATCGTCTTGAAAAATATATGTAGAATGATTTGACAAATACACTCCTTATGTGTTTATTATATTAAGCATAAGGGGTGTATTTGTATCAGATACACAGACAGTGTCAGAAACAATGGGAGAAAAAATAAAAATGGCAGGATTTGGGCGTAATCCTGATACAGAAAGGCTGGACAGAGATGATGAATTTTAAATCGGAATTTTACGAAAGGCTGTTTGCAACAATGGACAGTAATGCCGTGATGATGAAGGTCGGAAAAGATGGAGATTACTTTCCCATCTGGTGTTCCGAGGAATTTCTTAACATGGTCGAAGGGACCGAGGAAGAATACTTCGCATTGGAGAGCGGCGGCGTCATGAACACGATCCATCCGGAGGATAAGGAGGAGGTCGCGTATCTCTTTAAGAATTTGCGAACCATGGACGGAACCAATCATCTGGACGTGCGCAAGCAGACTGTCAAGGGAAACTGGAAGTGGGTCAAGGTCAGATATGCCTTTCTGGATAACGAAGGGGAAAAATACGCTTACTGCACCTATGAGGATATTACGGAGCTGAAGGAAAGCCAGGCCCAGACGCAGGCGAGGTATACGGAGTTGAACAAGGAGCTGAATACGCTGGCCGACAACAGCCTCGCGGCAATCCGATCGAACCTGACAAAGGGCGTGGTTGAGGAGGTAAGGGGCACGGACCTGTATGATGTCGACCGGGTCGGGGCAGATGTTGAAACGCTGATCAAGGCGCGTATGGAAAACATGCCGATTGAGTCGGATCGCAGGAACTATGTGGAGGTTTTTGACTTAGAAAAATTGAAAGAAAAATATTATCTCGGAGAGGGACCGACTTCTCTCGTGATATTTTCAAGGCGGCAGTCCGGTCGTCAATGCTTCATCAAATACTCGGCATCCATGAGAAAGGATCCGGTTACGGGCGATGTGATCGTGCTGGGGGTTGAGACGGAGTATACCTCCGAAAAGGTGACGGAGGTCTTAAATGACAAGGTACTCGCCCAGCAATATGACATGGTCTGCTACATTGTAGGAGACGGTTACGGCGTGGTGATCGGGGATGCGGCCAATATCAAGAAGGGCAGTATCTTTCCGAAGGAACGGAACGGCAATTATCGGGATTATGTTGCAAGTCAGGTACTGCCGGCGCTCGATGAGTCCACGAACAAGAAAACGGACATTGGCGAAGCGCTGTCGCCGGAAAGGGTGGCAGAAGAGCTGGCAAAGAACGATTCTTATACGGTGGATGTGAACTGTCTGATTGATGGGGAGAGTTTTACGAAACGGTTTACCTACTATGCGGTCGATATGGAGACGCGTTTCTTTATCCTCCTGAAGTCGGACATTACCGAGGTTCTGCTGGATCAGAGAAAGAAAGACGAAACACAGACTGTCTATCGGAGTATGCTCGAACAGTTTAATGCGATTGCGGATGAGAGCCTGACGGTCACACGCTTTAACCTGACAACCGGAATTATCGAGGATGTACGCGGGCGTGATCTTTATGACACAGACCATGTGGGCGGAAACGTAGCGGAAAGTATCCGGAAGCGAGCCGAAAGCTTTCTGGTGCAGGGAGATGAGACGCGGTATCAGGAGGTGTTTTCAAGAGACAATCTGATTCAACTGGCAAATAAGGGAGAAGGGCCGGTGGTTTTCGTCGGATATTGCCACAGGCAGTCCGGCAGACAATGCTTTGTGAAATTTTCATTGTCCGCCAGCAAAAATCCGGTTACCGGGGATGTGATCGCTTTCGGGGTAGAAACAGAATGCAATACCGAGATGATCAATGATGTGCTTGATAATAAGATTCTGGCACAGCAATATGATATGGTGACATATCTGGTAGGGGACTACTATGGTGTCGTGATCGGCGATGCCGCAAATATTGAGAAGGGGAGCATTTTCCCGAAAGAAAAGAACGGCGTCTATATGGACTATGTCCGCAACCAGGTATGGCCGGTTGTTGCCGGGACGGAGAAAGAAAAAGAAAAGGTTCGCCAGGCGCTTCTTCCGGAAAATATCAGCAGAGAGCTGGAGCACGCGGAATTCTATACGGTGGATGTGAACTGCGAGATTGACGGAGAAATTTTTAACAAACGATTCATGTACTTTGTGGTTGACCGCGAGGCGAAATATTATATCCTGCTCAAATCGGATATTACGGAGGTGATCCGGGAGCAGGCGAACCGAAACGAGCTGCTGGCAAACGCCCTGGATGAGGCGGAGCGGGCGAATGTGGCGAAAACAGCGTTCCTTTCCAGTATGAGCCATGAGATCCGGACCCCGATGAATGCGATTATCGGACTGGACGAAATTGCGTTGCAAGAGCCGGAGATGCCTCCGAAAATCAGGGAATATCTCGAAAAAATAGGAGGAAGTGCAAGACATCTTTTGAATCTGATCAATGATATTCTGGATATGAGTCGCATTGAGAGCGGAAGAATGACGATCCGGAAGGAAGAATTTGATTTCTCGCAGATGCTTGAGCAGATCAATACGATGATCGGTGGTCAGTGCAGAGACAAAGGGCTGAATTATGATTGCCGGATTAAAAACAGCATTGACGAATACTTTATCGGTGATGATATGAAGTTGAAGCAGGTCATCATCAATATTCTCGGAAACGCGGTGAAATTTACGCCGGAGGGCGGAACGGTCACATTTACGGTAGAGCAGATGGCGAGGTTTGACGGGAAGGCGACCCTCCGATTTGAGATGCGGGATACCGGTATCGGTATGGATAAGGCATATCTGCCGAAGCTGTTTGATGCCTTCAGCCAGGAGGATGAGGGAAAGGCAAACAAGTACGGAAGCACGGGGCTTGGCATGGCGATCACGAAGAATATCGTGGATATGATGAACGGAAATATTACCGTAGACAGTGAAAAGGGTAAGGGCACGACCTTTACCGTGACGGTTACATTAAAATCCAGCGATCGGGAGAACGGGATCAAGGATGATATCGATGTACATAATCTGAAGGTTCTTGTGATTGATGATGATCCCGTGGATTGCGAGCATGCAAAAATCGCGCTTGAGGAAATCGGCATTACGCCGGATCTGTGCATGAGTGGGAAGGAGGCGCTTGAGCACATTGAAGTCAAGGCTGCACGGCATGAGGCGTATAATCTGATCCTTGTGGATTGGAAAATGCCGGAGCAGGACGGAGTTGCGGTCACAAGAGAAATCAGAAAGATTGTCGGAGCGGAGTCCGCGGTGGTGGTATTGACCGCATACAACTGGGAGGATATTGAGAGTGAGGCCAAGGAGGCGGGCGTCGATCATTTCATGGCAAAACCTCTTTTCTCCGCAAATGTGCTCTCTGCCTATAAGACAGCAAGTGAAAACAGACGGGCATTACAGGAAGAACCCAGACGGGCAAATCTGGCCGGAAGAAGGATCCTGCTTGCGGAGGATATCGACATCAATGCACAGATCATGGGGATGCTGCTTGGCACAAAACAGATGGAAGCAGATCGGGCAGAGAACGGACAGATCGCCGTAGACAAGTTTCAGGTGAGCGAGATCGGATATTACGATGCAATCCTGATGGATGTGCGTATGCCGGTGCTGGACGGCCTTGGAGCAACCAGTGCGATCCGCAGACTGGACCGGCCGGATGCGAAGGAAATACCAATCATTGCGATGACGGCAAATGCCTTTGACGAGGATGTACAGCGGTCGCTGCAGGCAGGAATGAACGCACATCTTTCCAAACCGGTGGAACCGGAGCATCTTTTTGAAACATTAGAGACATTGATCCGACAGGATT
Source organism: Lachnospiraceae bacterium (assembly GCA_017484135.1). GTDB lineage: Bacteria > Bacillota > Clostridia > Lachnospirales > Lachnospiraceae > Roseburia_C. Next base: position 9,096 of record JAFUTQ010000098.1, on the reverse strand, counting down.
GACCGGATCATGGTTTTACGACAGGTTTTGCGTCAGGAGGGACAGTCATGAATGACACATTAATGGATTCCATCAGACAAATCGGAGAGAGTATACCGGGAGGCTTCTTTGTCTATCATGCGGATGGCGGGGGAGAAATTCTGTATGCCAATGAGGTAATGCTGGACATCTTCGGATGTCATACGATTGATGAATTTAAGGAGCTGACAGGCGCTACGTTTCATGGTCTGGTATATCCGGAGGATCTTTCGGTGGTAGAGGAGTCTATTTTAAGGCAGATCAGAAACAGTGAGAAGCAGCTTGATTATGTGGAATACCGCATTGTGAGGAAGGATGGAAGCATCCGCTGGGTGGACGATTACGGAAGACTGGTGCATACAAAAGAGTACGGCGATGTGTATTATGTGCTGATCCGTGACATTACGGAGATTCACGATGAACGGGAAGAAAGCATACGGCGCGCGGATGTGATCGAGGGATTAAGCGCCGACTACGCGTCAATTTATCTGATCGATCTTGCGAACGGGCAGCTGCGTCCTTACCGGCTTTTGGACAGCCATTTTCAGGAAATCATCAGCGGCATGGCAGAGGATGTGCCGGGACGGACAGCGCTGGGGACGATTGTGCCGATGTATGCGGAACGTTTTGTGCTCAAAGAGGATCAAGACCGCTTCCTAAGCGAGGTGAATATCGAGCGGATACAAAAGAAGCTTGCTGAGCAGGAAGCGTATTCTGTCAATTACAGGATCCGGGGAGAGGGGGATTCCTATCTGTATATGCAGATGTCCATTGTGCGGACGCACGGAGCGCATGCCGGAAGGTATGCGGTGATGGGCTTTCGGAATGAGACGGAGCATATCCTGAAGGCGCAGCAGGACATTGCGGATAAATTGAATATGGAGATGGAGCTGCAGAAGGAAAAGCATGCAAACGAGATCAAATCCTCCTTTCTGTTTAATATTTCCCACGATATCCGGACGCCCATGAATGCGATCAAGGGCTTTACCGACCTTGCGCTGATGCACCTTGACGAACCGGAGAAGCTAAGGGATTATCTCGGAAAAGAGGATGAATCCAACCGCCATCTTCTTTCTCTCATAGATGACCTGCTTGAGATGAGCAAGCTGGATTATGGAAAGATCGAGGTAAGGGAAGATGCGTGTGACTTAAAGGAGACACTGGAAGCCACAATTGATATGTTCCGTGCGCAGACAGAAGAGAAGCATCTCGCACTGGTGGAGGAACTGGAGCTGCCGGATCAGAAGGTATATATCGATGAATCACGTTTTCAGAGGATTATGGGAAATCTGATCTCCAATGCTGTGAAATTTACTCCGCCGGGTGGTCAGATCAAGATTTCGGCACGCAGGAAGCAGACCTCGGATTCAGGATATGCCAGATATGAATTTTCCGTGTCCGACACAGGAATCGGGATGACTGAGGAATTCATGCATCGGATGTATGAGGCGTTTGAACGGGAGGAGAGCTCCACGCAGAGCGGATATATCGGAACCGGACTTGGCCTTGCGATCACAAAGAAGATGCTGGATGTTGTCGGCGGTTCCATCTCTGTAAAGAGTAAACGGGGGGAAGGTTCTGTTTTTACCGTTGGAATGCCTTTGAAGCTGGTAGGATTCTCATCGGAGAGAGTTGCAGCAAATGAGGTCACAAGGGATGTTCATAAAGCATCCGGAGAGCATAGGATTCTGTTGGTTGAGGATATTGACATCAACCGGATGCTTGCTGAAAATATCTTGAGGGATGCCGGATTTCTGGTGGATTCCGTCCCCGATGGCAGTGATGCAGTTGAGGCGATGAAAAAGCAGCCGGTATGGTACTATGATCTTGTACTTATGGATATCCAGATGCCGGTTATGAATGGTTATGAAGCCACCAGAGCGATTCGCGCGATGGGAAGGGAAGATACGGACCGGATTCCGATTATTGCCCTTTCTGCAAATGCACGCGATGAAGATAAGAAAGAGAGTATGGAAAGTGGTATGAATTCCCATGTGGCAAAGCCGTTTGACATCGCACACCTGATCAACACGGTAAATGATCATATTGCTGCAAGTAAACAAAAATAGAACACATATAACGGAAATACCATTTCTTAGGAAAAAAGTCTATGTCGGCAAAGTTGGCATAGACTTTTTGTTACGCAAATCACGCTATTTCATTGTTTCGTAAAATTTCAGAACCAGAAGCTTACGGCTTTGACTCCGTATCATATTTTTTGTGTATATTGTCGATATCTTCCGTTGTGCCGCCTCCGTGATCGTCCGGATCGCGAAATTCGCCTTTTTCCACCAGGCGGAGGAACGCATCGACTACATCCTCGGTCAGCTGCGTGCCGCGGACTTCCTTGATGATGGAAACAGCTTTCTCAAAATTCATGCGCTTCCGGTAAGGGCGGGTGGAATACATCGCATCAAAGGTGTCTGCCACTGCAATGATCTGTGCCACCCGTGGGATTTCATCGCCCTTTAAGCCTCTGGGGTAGCCCTTGCCGTCGGGGCGCTCGTGATGTGCGCCTGCACCAATCGCCAATTCCGGCATAATGCTGATGCCTTTGAGTGTGTCATAGCCAAGCTGCGCATGGGATTTGATGATGGCGTATTCTTCATCCGTCAGCTTGCCGGGTTTATTGAGCACTTCGGGTGCTACACCGATCTTTCCGATATCATGCATGAGGGCAATATTGTAATACTGTTCCACCGTCTCTTCATCGTAGCCCAGTTCCTTTGCCAGCATAACTGTATACTCTGCCACGCGTGAGGAGTGACCGTTGGTATAAGTGTCCTTCATATCGATTACTTTTGCAAATGCCTCTACGATTTCGCGGATCAATTGCTTTTGCTGTTTTTCTTTTTTCTCAAAGACATTGGTTTTGTGACGGATATAGAGCATTACAATCGATGCAATCAGCAGAATGACCGCCGCACCGCAGAGGATTCGAAACCACAGCAGCTCATACAGCGCCTTTTCTTTTACAATAGAAACGGAATACTCTTTGTTTCCGCGTCCCTGAGCATCGCTCAGCAGCATGACAAAGTGATAGGATCCGCCGCGGAGATTTGTGTAGTCGATCGGTACAAGCTCGCTTCGCCGGACGGTTGTCTGCGTGTCATCAAATCCGTCCAGATAGTAAGTGACCTGGGGATTCATCAGGGTATAATTATACACCTCGCTGTAAATAGTCAGCTTTTTCACGTTGGAAGGAATGGTAATCGTTCCGGTATCATCGGGTTGGATCAAGGTGCCGTCTGTCTCGACATAGGGAACTGACATTTTTACCTCGTCGACACTTTCAAAGGGCTGCTCGATATTGACCTTTGCCACGCCCGTGCTTCCGGAAATATATAAATCGCCGTCCTTCGTCAGCTCACTGTAGGAATTTGATGTCGTGATGCAGGAAAGCCCGTTGTCCCTGCCGTAATACACGGTCGATATTTCTTCGTTGGCCAGCAGTTCATCCACCGTTGTGACATAAATCCCATTGCTACTGAAAACCCACATCTCGCCCTTGCTGTTTTGATACAAGTCAAAATTGTTGGAGTAGGGGAAGTCCTTTATCGTTGTCACATTGTAATCGGCATCCATATAGGCAAGTGAATTGCTGGTAACGATCCATATGATATCTCGGGAGAGATCATATTTGAGGCGCATCACGACCTCTGAGGCGAGTCCGGATTCTGTACCGATGTGGGTAACCTCAGAATCCCGGATCACATAAATGCCGTCTCCGTCCGTTCCGATAACCAAATCCTTGTTTTTCGCTTCAATCGCGGTCAAAATCTCCGGGTTACGGATGCCGGAGGTTTCCCCATAGATTTCTGTGACTACGTCGTCCTTTAGGATTGTAAGTCCGCCGGTGCAGGCTACGAGGAAGGTACCGTCTTGGCATTCCCAAACCGTTCGCACGCGGTCAGAGGGCAGACAGTCCTCCATGGTAAAGCGGGTTACCGTGCCGTTGTCATAGCGAAGCAGTGCGTTTTCTCCAAAGGTGGAAATCCAAAGGCGGTTTTTGCTGTCGCGGACGATCGAGCGGATACGACATTCCTGCAGCATTTCTATCAGGTCGGTTGCGTCTATGGTCTCTCCCGATGCGGACGATGCGCGCACAAGGGGCAGGCTTTCTACCGGACCATTCTGATCGACCACAATCAGACCGTCGCTTTTCGTGCCGATAAAGAGCATATCCTGATACATACAGGTGGTGTTTATCACAGTTGTGGGCAAATCGTACCGCTCAAAAATATCCGTAAACTGATTGGGGACGATTTTCATGACGCCCTGTTTGGAAGAGACAAACCAGAGATTTCCCTGATAATCGGCAATCATTCCTTCGGCGGCGCTGTCAACAGGGATATTTTCCAAATCAATGATTTTCCCGTTTCTTATTACGCCGATGCCGTTATCTGAGGAAATCCAAATCTCTTCATTGACCTGATCAATCGAATTGATATATTCCAGCGGTGACACATCAATGACCGTGGACTCTAAAAGGTTGTTCTGGAGTTTGCCGTAATAAATCTCGGACTGCGCCGTTCCGAAATACACATAGCCGGGGTTGGAGGCGTCGGGAAGAATGGTGCGGATATCTGAAACGCCCATTTTGTCGCTGTCATAGTATCCGGTCAGCTTGCCGTCCTGCATGGTAAAGACCGCGCCGCTGGTCGTCACGCCATAGATGACATCATCCGCACCCAGACGCAGCACGCGGATATATTCCTCGTTGATCAGAGGTTCGTCTACCGTATGTAGGGTCAACTCCTGATCCACCATGGCGATCCCGCGGGTCGTGGCAATATAAATGTTGCCGTCAGAACCTTCCACGATGGAGCGGATCGTGGAGGATTTCAGTCCATCGGACTTGTGGTACATGTGGTATTCATTATTTTCCATCACGGCCACACCGCTGTCATTGGTGCCGATCCATAAGCGTTCCCGGCTGTCCACAAAGAGTGTAACGACACTGGCGATTCCCGTGGTGGAATCAATGCGCTCAAAGGTGTTGCCGTCATAGCGGATCAGACCACTGTAGCTGCCGATCCAGATGAAGCCGTCGGAGGTTTCCGCAATAGCATTGGCTTCCGAGGTGGGAAGTCCGTTTGTGTTATCGTAGAGGACTGCCGAGTATCCCTCGCCATCTCCGGTCGGATCAACCGTGGTTTTGGGAGCTTCTGCTTCCAGGTCTGTCGCAGCCAGAACCGAAAAAACATCGGCTGTTTTGTTTAAAAGCCCGAAAGTCAGCACCGTCAAAAGTGCCAGGCAAAAACAGGTACAAGATTTAAGTTTTTTATGTTTCAATGATCTCTTCTCCTTTGCGTTGAGATTGTGCAAATGAACAACAAATAATTATGATGTGAGCCTTTTGCCCCTCAAATCATAATTATATCACAGAATCTGTGCAAAAACATTACAAAATTAAGATATTAGAATAGGATTGATAAAAAAGCGTTGCTATGATAAACTGAAATCTAATCTGATTCATTGGTGCATTTAGAATAACTGCAAGATTGAGAAAGCATAGCATGATATGATTTGAGGGGACAGGCAGGAGAACAAGGATGAAGCTTTTGCATATCATTTTGCCGATTTTAATCGGTGCGGTCATCGGATATTGTACAAACTATCTTGCAATCAAGATGCTGTTTCACCCGCACAGGGAGATTCGCATTGGAACGTGGAGGCTTCCGTTTACACCCGGAATCATCCCAAAGAACCAAAAAAGAATCGCCGGTGCGGTGGCAAATGCAGTCAGTGCGGCGTTGACGGATATCATCGTAGAGAAAATAACACAGGCGGAGCTGCACTGGAAAACATTTTGAAAAATCCGATGCTTGCCATGTTTCTGAGTGAAAATGTGAAGAAAAGCATTTATGAAAAACTGGGAAAAGCGGTACAGGACTACGCCGGACAGAAAGGGAGAGAGCCAATCCAAAGAATCATTTCGGAACAGATCGATATTTTGGGAGAGAAACAGATTCGGGAAATCCTCCAAAGCGCCCATGTGGACATGGACACGAACGAGCAGCAACACAAATATTTGTGAAGCCGCTCGTTTTTTTGCGTTAAGCCTATTTGCGTTGAAGCATTTTTTGGAAATATGTAGTATGATATGAGCGTAGAGCAGTCAAGTACACAATGATGTCAGAGGGAAAGCTATGGCAGAGCAGCGAAAGAGATTCAATGCAAAACTGAAAAAACAGAGCAGCGATATGGTAGATCAGTATGTGGAACCGGGGCAGGAGCCGGGACAGGATGCGGGAATCCGAAAACTGCGGGGATTGCTGGTGCGCGAGGTGTCGGTCTATTCAGACGTCGCGTATCCGATTCGAAACCCCGGGAAAAAAATCAAGGAGTTTTATGCGGAGTGTTTTGCCGATAATCGTGATTTTGTCCTGTCTTTCTCGCCGAAAGAAAATATTCATACCCTTTTGAGCCACCATAATGAGGAGTGGAGCAGGATCACACCCGGGCTTTCCCGGGACGTTTACGACGGAAAACTCGGACGCTATCCATATCTGGTTCTGCAGAAGGTGCAGACAAGGGTGGCAGAGCTGTGGTGGGAATATCTGCGGCAGAAAGGCGGCGTGGCAGAGGAGAAAGATCCCAAAAATGCTTTGTACATGAGGCTTACCATCGGAATTGCGGCATATGAGATCCTTGTCCGCCACACCTTTTTAGAACTGATGAATACCCTGGAGATCGGGGAGAAGCCTGACGGAGCAGACGAAGCGGCACTGCGTCAGAAGCTTGAGAGCATCTACGGCTCCACGGTATATCAGATGATGGAGGAAACGGAAAAGGACTTGCTGGAGCTGAATCTGGAGGCGGTGGGGGAAGAACGGCAGGCAGTGCAAAGAGAAATGAAGCGGCTTGTCAAAAAACACCGTCAGTGCACAGAATATGTGCTGCTGTCCTGCTGGCAGCTGCGGGATATCCTGTCGCACCAGAACCATGTGTATGCCATGCTGCGCATGAAGGCGATGATTGAGTGCTTCGGATATCTGAAGCTGGGCGGAGAGCCGGGAAGCGTGAATCTGCAGTATGAGAATGACCGGAGCTTCTACCGACCGATTGCAGAGCAGATCAACCGGGATCTGAAGGAGGGCTCCTTTGTGCCGTGTATGAGCGAGAAACACAATCTTTCGGTGCTTCAGCAGAGACTTCTGAGAGTCTGTAAGGAAGAAAATCTGCTTCCTTCGGCGGGAGACTCCGTGAACGCTGAGAATGCGGCAGAGACTGTCAGCAGCTATTTAAAGATCCTTCAAAAGGATTTTATTCTGGGAACAAATCCCGAGCTGCAATGGAAAAAAGAGTCCGACGGGCTTGCGGAGCAGCTTTCCGCGCCGTTCTGGCATGCATTGCCGAAAATGATAGATTTATCCATGGGGGAACAAGAGATGAAAGTATATTGTCTTACCGTAAACGAAGCCGGAGTAGTTTTTGACGGCTGCATAGAAGAAATCGAAAATACGAAGGAGGCCATGCAGCGGTTCGTAGGGGGAACCATGAAGGTGCTGCCCCTGACATCAGAGGTCGTGTGTATTCTCAACGAAGACGGAAAAAAGCAAAGTCTTCCGATGAACCGGGCGTTGGTTGCCGATGGCGGTATACAGGATATTTTGGCGGGCGATATTCTCTGCTGCAGAAAGCGGGATGGGGCATTTTTGCCCATACAAAACGAAGATATCCCGGTCATCAAAGAACATTTAAGACCGATATTTAACCTGCAGGGGCAGGTGCTGATCCGGCAGGAGGAATGAGCGGCTTTGCCGGATTATGTCTCTTTGAAAAACTCGTTGAAATCACATTTGAAAATTTCTGATAGTGCAATGAGCATCTCAACGCTGGGGTTGTTGTAGCCATGGACGACCTTGCTGAAAATGCCGGTGGTCACATAGTCCACGCCCTTCACATTGAGCTGCGCGATCACATCGATATGGCGCAGATTCCGCTCCCTGCACAATCTTTCGATATTAGAACCTATGATAGGTTTTCGGGTCTGCGTGAGTCTTTCCACGTGGAATCCCTCCTCAAAAAATAAATATTTGGAAACGCGGCAAAGCCCTTGTTTCGGCGCGTTTGTAAAATATTTTATCCAAAATAGAAGTTTTTAGTTTCCAAAATGGAAGTTTTGTGATATAATGAGCTGGTTTTATGGGAGGAAATGGTAGCGTTAAAAAAAATTATTAAAATAAAAAAGGAGATCAGATGATGAAAGAAAAAACAAAACAGCGAACAACACAAGGTATATGGAAAAGGGCGGCGGCGATGCTGTTGGCATGTCTCATGCTCTTTGGAGTCGTGGACGTGACGGCTTTTGCGGATGAGCCGGAGATTGTGGCACAGGGAAACTGCGGTACATACGTTTTCGAAACACAATCTTATGCTGACGACGTGAAATGGACGTTGGATGCTAATGGGTTGTTGACGATCAGTGGAACGGGAGGAATGATGAATTTTGAGAGAACGACGATGCCGTGGATGCAATATGATGAACAAGCGTATCAATATTATAATGATACTATAAAAAAAGTAATCATAAATAGCGGAGTTACAATGATTGGGGCGAATAACTTTCGTAACTGTAGAGAATTAGAAAGTGTAGATATCGCAGACACTGTGACAGAAATCAGTATGTATGGTTTTATCAATTGCAGAAATTTGGAAAAAGTAACTTTACGGGAGGGGCTACAGACAATTGGCTATGAGGCATTTGCTGGTTGTACAAGCCTGACTGAAATTACCATACCGAACAGTGTGACGGACATTAGCTTTGGTGTCTTTGAGGGTTGCAGCAATTTAAAAAGTGTAACGATATCAGACGGTGATACAGCAGGAATTGACTGGAGTACATTTCGTAACTGCAGCAGTTTAGAGAGTATCACGGTAGGGAAAAACAATACTTTATACACATCCGAAGATGATGTGTTGTTTAATAAGGACCTGAATCCGTGAACCTTACCTCAAATATTTGAGGCATGTTATTTTGCCCCATTGACAGTGCCCGTTTGGCATTGAAGCTCGAAAAATTCATAAATTAGAGGTCAGCAAATAGATCACAGTACAAATGACTGTGCCAGT
>JAFUTQ010000097.1 GCA_017484135.1 Lachnospiraceae bacterium | reverse complement strand
TCTGTCTGTCTGTCTGTCTGTCTGTCAAAGATTGTCGCTTTTCGCTCATATAAATGCAACCCCCTTGGGGAAAATTTTTTCACTTTTTTTGGAAGCGAGTATTCACATTTATGAATTTTACATTTATATGTAGCATCTGTCAAGGGATTTTTTTATTTTTCTGTATTCATTTTTCTATCTTTTTGGAACCCGTTTCACTATTTTAATATCTATGAATACATGTTATAATAGTTCTCACACGACTAGAAAAGAAGGATTACTATGCAGATAGATTACGAAAAACTTGCGTCCATTGCAACTGATCCGACATCACGTTCCACAATGGCGAAAGATACCAGTGAAGTTTTAGCTTCATACTTACAAATACTATCCAATTTAATATATGCCGCCGAACGGTTGTCAGAAAGTGAAATGGCAATGCTTATCAGCAGTTTAAACCGATGGGTTACAAAGAAAGACATCTCCGTGAATCGTTCTTATGGAGTCGGAAAGATTGTGCAAATGGAATGGGGTAATAATTTTTCTCCAGAACTTTCTTACAAGCATCCTGCTGTTATTATTGAAGAATGGGTTGAACATCAAAAACTTATACAAGCCTATGAGAAAGAACAGGAGAAAAACAAAGCATTGCAGGAAGCTTATGACAAACTCCTTGAAGAGAATAAAATGCTAAAATCCGCAGATACTAACGATGCTGCCCCAAAAAATAAAAAGTCAGAAGAAACCAATTGACTTTTTGGCACATATACTTTATTATAATGGTAAGAAAAAGCAATATACGCCGTAAGGGCAAGCTTTTAATTATCGATTGTACGCCGTAAGGGCAGATTTTTTAAGAAGTATTTTCGCCGTAAGGGCAGTGAAGGCACTCACTTTTGTGGGTGTCTTTTACATTTAATCCTTATTTTACAAATTTTCCGTTTTTACTTGTCACATAACTACATCTATATCTGCCATTATATCACCATCTGGTATATGTATCACGAAGAACTGTGAAAAATTAGAATATACGGTATTTCGGATGATATGGCGACAACCGAAACATTTCCTTGTGCGCCCCTGCGAATGAAAAAAGGGAACATAAATACGATTACATTTACATTCCCTGCTCTGCTGTAATTATGCCAATACAGGTTCTCCAAGAATAACAGCTTTGTATGCATCTCTCTTTTCGGCAGGAATCTCAAGAACATCCATACATTCTTCCCTTTTCTAAGTCAATTGTAAAACTTACCACACCTTAGTCCAAGACTCAAAATCCCCATCCTCTTCATCCTGCAGCATACTCCAAACATACTCCGGAGATTCCGCATATAGTTCAGAATTACTATCCTGTAGTAACTCATAGGTCATCGTTTTAAGAAGTTTCTTCAATGCCACTTCTTCCGAACAGTGTTCTTCTTCACTTATGCGGTGAACTAAATATACGGAAATTGCCTGTATGGACTTATTGATATTAACTGTACTTGCTTTCATCCTACAATCTCCCTTCTGACATTCTTAAATCGAAGTGTTTTTAAAGCTGCTTCCGTCCCAAAGAAATATTGTTTCGGAAGATTCTCCGGTTCCAACTCTTTTATTAGGGCTTCTAACACCGCATCTGCATAATCCGTTGCGATCAGTTCGTCTTTGTAAGAATTGATAATCGTAACCGTGTTCTCGTCAGCAGTCGGACCAATTACAATATCATAATCATGGGCACTTGTATCACAATCTCTGTTTTTCAGAATAAAACGCATCCATTCTATATCTGCCGTCTTAAATACCTTTATTTTTAATTCTCCCGGGGTGACCAGGCAGTTGTCATCAAATTCCAAATTATAACGATATGCCAGATATACTTTGGTTCTATACTTTGGATTTTTCTGCTTGAATCTTGCCTCCCTAGTTTCCTGTCTATGTTTATTTCTTTTTGCAATACTCTCCGCATGACTTTTTACAGCCGTAGCATAGAAACCTTTGCCAAAATCCTTGTAGCCTTTTCCCTCTTTCAGATCAATTTCCATAAAGTCAAATGTTGTCCCATGAAACAAATCTTTCATTACACAGCCTCCTCCATAGCATCCATATATGACTTTAAATCTAAGAGTATTCCCTTTATACCCATGGAATTGTATTCTTCATAGCAAACATCTATATATTGCAACAAATCATATTTTTCCAAGAGATCACTGACTTTACTGTAATCAATATTCCATTCCTCTTTCATGCTGTTTGCAATTGTGATTTGCATATTTAATACGTTATCATTTCTGGTCATATTGTGCCTCCTTCCTACGTCACCAATCTGCTTCTGTTCACTTCTCTTGTTTCGTATATACATAACATTTTATACCCTTTGAAGATCATATAAATTTTTCTTAGATCAATTCTATTATATTATTGGCGCAATATAATTTCAATAATGACCTTAAATCACTTTTTTATCTTCTGGTACTCTGAATCCGTAAATACCGTACCATACTGCGAAGAATAAAAAATGCAAAAACGCCTCATATTTGTTATAATGAAATAAGTGAAACAGAACAGGAGGTATCACATATGGAAAACCGAGAATTGACCTGTATCGGCTGCCCGCTGGGCTGCAGCATTACCGTCACCTTAGATCAGGGGAATATCAAAGCGGTCACAGGAAACACCTGCAACCGCGGAGATGCCTATGCGCGAAAGGAGGTCACACACCCGACCCGTATCGTCACCTCCTCCGTAAAGGTTTCGGGCGGTACGGACGCCATGGTTCCCTGCAAGACAAAGGAGGACATTCCGAAGGATAAAATCTTTGCCTGTATGGAGGCATTAAAGGGGATTACCGTTTCCGCTCCGGTTGCCATCGGGGATGTGCTCGTAAAAAATGTGGCGGATACCGGTGTGGATATGATCGCTACGAAGAATGTTGCAGCCGCAACGCATGCATAATATCCACATAAACATCCCCTGCTCCGGTGATCACATACATCTGATGGCTGCACAGCTCCAAAAATTCTTCTACCGTTTCACAGAACTGCAGCATCGTCCAGATCTGCTGCAGGCTCCGAAACTGCGACCGGAAAAACACCTCTCTGACATCAAATTTCCTTCCGTCAAAAAGTCGTCCTGCAAGGGTCTGTATCGTCTGCGCTCTCTTATTCAGCTTTTTCAGTAACTCCTCGCGCTCCGGATCCACCGCATGATAGGAAACAAGCAAGGTGCTTTCCAGAAATGCTTCCGTAATGTTTCGATCGGTCAGGAAATCATACTCCGGCATACAGATGCTGACTGCCAGAACCGTCTTTTCCCCCGGTGTATAATCCGGCAGCCGATTCCCCTTTGCGTCGTATAGCTCCAGCACACCCTTTTCCTTCAATCGGACCTTATGCCACAAAATCTGCTCCTGTGCATACAGCATACCATCTCCCAATGCCTGCAGCACCTTCACATCATCGCCCTGCTCATAACTGCCCGGTAAGGGACATTTTTTGATTTCCAGAAACATGACCCGCTCCATGCTCTCCAAAATCATGTCACAGTCCCGCTCGGGCATATCGTCCATCCGCTGATACCTACCGGTTACATAGGAAAAATGCTTGTCCCGAAACATCTGATAAACCATCTGCTCCAGCATCGGTCCCTGCTTTTTACTGAGCGACGAGCCTATCGCCGCAAATAAAATCTGGTACATGACCTCATAAAAGGCATATCCGGCCATTCTGCCATCCAGACAAAAATATCGTTCCTCATCCAGCTTAATCAATGGTTTCCGCCAGGTGTTGGTTTCATCCAGATAATGCAAAAAATCCGGGTTCACTTCCTCTGCATTCAAAGAAATATCCTGCAGCATCACGTTTAGCTTATATTCCCCGATCCCCAATGCATCCTTCCATTCACGTTTTGTAAAAATTCTGGGACCCACAGCATGTTCGAGAATATATTCTGCCAGCTTCACATAATGAAAAAAAGAGTACACACGCGGCTTTGCCGCTCCCTGCGCATAAAAGGGCTCCAGCATTTTATGTAAAAGCAGCTTGATATAATCCGGGTGATACTGCCGCGGAATATACATCTTTTCAAAGCACAGATTCCGGCTCAATCGATACGGAAAATCCTCCAGCGGTTCATACAGTTCTCCGATTACCGAGTACCCTTGCAGCTGCAGCACCTCTAAATATGCTTTTGACATATGAACCATTTTCTCATACAAGCTTCTCTTATGCCCTTCCGAAAGCGGCGTATTTCCCCGCAAATACTTCAGGGATAACTGCAGCAGATATTGATATGGGATTCTGGATTCCAGGGTTTGCGTTCCATAAAAGGATGTCTTATTGCGATAAATCAGATATCTGCCCAATTGAGCATTGTATCGTTTACTGATTTCCTGTTCAAACAATTGTCGAATGACAAACATACCGCCGATCTGCCTGATCATCGTATCCAGCTTTGAAACCAGAATCTTCTCTGAGTCTTCGTCAAACTCCGGCGCTCCCTGCACAATCAGGAAACGGGCTCCCTCCTTCTTCAATTCTTTGACCGCGGTGATCAAAAGCTGTGTACTCTTATCCAGTCTGGCCTGATACAGATGATTACTTTTTTTTGCCGCGAGATACAGCTTTCCGGCACATTCCATCAATGCACTGAACCTGTTTCTGTCATAGTAGACTCCATTTCCCAGATGTGCCGCCAATGTTTCCAAAAGCTCCATCTCAACAGAATAATCCGCCCCTTCGATCGCTTCTAAAAGCTGCATATGAACGATGATTCCGTGAAAAATATTACTGACAAACCAATCTCCGCTTTCCACTTTGGATTTTGCGTTTGTATACTGTTCCGCATCTGAGTGCTTTGCATTATAAATAAAACCGGCCTGACTTCTGCAGGCTTCTTTCCAATCCTCGACTGACCGCCCGCTATCTGTCAACTGTCCGGCTCGAATCTGTTTTCCAATTTCACAAACTCCATGAAAAAATTCATCAAATAATTGTATTTTTTTCTGCATAAGGAAAATTATTCACTTCTAAATTCATCTATTTTATCGGGATGACTATTGATGTAAGCATCAACAAATGATTTACATGTCTCAACGGCATTCCAGCATCGGTCAACATCTTCTTTTGTCACCTTGAAAGAATTGTCCCCCGGATAATTTGTACTGAAATAATACCCATCCACATCTCTTACACATGCCGGAATAGAAAAATCACTCAGATTTTCTTTTATAAAATTAATTAATCGGGCAATATTATGTGTTTTCAGGTTTCCTGTGTAATTAATAATATTATCATCTGTTTCCTGTATATAATTTACAATAATCTGCTTTAGATACTTTTCACAAATATTCTGCGATTTATAGCAAATAACATTTTTCACAACATCAGCATTTACCAGTATTTTAATTGCTTCATAATCGTCTTCTGCAAAGTCATAATATCTCAGCATTTCCATAATAATTTTGCATCCTTTCTTATATTTTGAATAAAAATCCTGTTCGTATTGCTTCGCTTATTCTCTAAATCAACATCCGAAATGTGTATATCTACTTCAGGCAAATTGCAATCTATCGGATTCGCATTTATTTTTAAGTCCCTGATCACATCCGGATTATTAAATCCGTCCTCTACTATTACAAATATGTCAACATCACTGGATAAACCCTTATATTTTCCCCTTGAATAGCTTCCGTATAAATATACTTTTTTTACATATTCTTTTGTCCTCAAATAGGAAAGTGCATATTCAATGGATTTTTCAAATCTTTCATTTTTACCGGTCATAATGTGCCCCTCCTTACCTGCGTCTCCGTCCTCCGTTCTGCGTCAGAAGAATCAACCGCAGCAGCTGCAGGATGACGGAAAACAACGCTGCCACATAGGTCAACGCCGCCGCCGTGAGAACCTTTCTGGCTCCGGCAAGCTCATTGCCGTAGAGCATCTGATTCTGGTCTAAAATTTTCAATGCGCGATGGGATGCGTCAAACTCCACCGGAAGGGTAATCAACTGAAAGAACACTACAAAGGTAAACAGGATCACACCGATCTGCGCCAATCCGGTCGAACCAAGCAGCAGTCCGATCAGGATAATCGGCCATGACAGTCTGGAGCCGATGTTTGCAACCGGAACAGCCATAGACCGAAGCTTTAGCGGGCCATATCCCACCTGATGCTGAACCGCATGTCCGCACTCATGTGCCGCAACTCCGATCGCCGCAACGGAGGTCGAGCCATACACACTGTCCGAGAGACGAAGCACCTTCTCTCCCGGTGAATAATGATCCGTCAACCTTCCGCTGATGTGCTCAATACTCACATCATAGATTCCGGCACTCTGTAAAATCTGCTCTGCCGCATCGCGTCCGGTCATTCCACGACTGCTTGCCACCCTGCTGAATTTTTTGTAGGTGTGATTGACGTTCCATGATGCAATTGCACTGATGATTGCTCCAATGATGACTAAAATATATGTGGGATCAAAATACATATCGATTGCCTCCTGATCTAATCCTTTTGATCTTTAAATCATAATACTTTTTTTCCAAACATACAAGATTCTATGCATGAAAATTGTGGACGCGGGTGTGCATAAGAAGGGACTGTTCAGAAAATCCCGAACAGCCCCTTTTTCTTTTCATATTCTTCTGTTTCCTCTGACAGAACCTGATAACCGGTATCTGCAATGGTCTTCCGCAGTTCCTCAAGCGCGGGTGCCTCCTCCGTGACAAACACCGCCTCGCCCTTCGTATGCGAGCTGCTGACCTTCTTTGCGGCAGGAACCGCCTTCCGGATCGCGTCATTGATATGCGCCTCACACATCCCGCACATCATTCCGTCAATTTTCAGCTTTGTCCTGTACACCTTCTCTCACTTCCCCCTTTTTATGGCATGATCCCCCCATGGGACAGCAACCGCAGTTGCCGCCGCACGAGGATTTTCCCTTTGCCTTATCCCGGATGATTCCCCGGATAATGCCTGCAACGATCAGAATCAATCCCAGACAGATCAGAATTGTTCCCAGATTGGACCAGAACCATGTCAACATTTTATTTCACCCTTACATTTGTTTCCAGCTTTGTAGCTTCCTTATATTTTTTGATAAAGAGCATATACACCATGCCGGCCAGAAGAATTACCGCAAAGATCAGACCGATGATATTTGCGTGTCCGGTAAAGGCTCCGCCGATCTGGTTGATCAGGAACGCGATCACATAGGCAAAGCCGCACTGATAGCCAATCGCAAACCACGTCCACTTCGCGCTGTTCATCTCTCTCTTGATGGCACCGATTGCCGCAAAGCAGGGTGCGCACAGGAGGTTAAATACCAGGAAGGAATATCCGGTCACACCGGTAAAGGCTGCATGAAGCGTGTGATATACACTCTCGTCTCCGCCGCCGTAGAGGATTCCCATGGTTCCCACGATATTCTCCTTTGCCACCAGTCCCGTAATGGATGCAACCGTAGCCTGCCAGTTGCCCCAGCCAAGCGGTCTGAAGATCCATGCAATCGCGCCGCCGATCGCCGCAAGAATGGATGCGTCAAGCTCTTCCTCCTCCAGCATCCGGAACGCTCCGTCCACAAATCCGAAATAAGACGTAAACCATACGAGGATGGTAGACAGCAAAATGATGGTTCCCGCCTTTTTGATAAACGACCAGCCTCTCTCCCACATGGAGCGCAACACGTTTCCGAGCGTGGGTAAGTGGTATGCGGGAAGCTCCATAACGAAGGGAGCCGGCTCCCCCGCAAACATCTTTGTTTTCTTTAACATGACACCGGACACCACGATGGACGCCATACCGACAAAGTATGCAGACGTGGCAACCCATGCCGAACCGCCGAAAATAGCACCTGCAATCATCGCGATAAACGGAACCTTCGCCCCGCAGGGGATAAAGGTAGTGGTCATAATTGTCATACGGCGGTCTCTCTCATTCTCAATGGTACGAGATGCCATGATACCGGGCACACCGCAGCCGGTTCCCACCAGCATCGGAATGAAGGACTTGCCGGACAGACCGAACTTCCGGAAGATTCGATCCAGCACGAAAGCGATACGCGCCATATAGCCGCAGGCCTCCAAAAATGCCAGAAGCAGGAAAAGCACAAGCATCTGAGGCACAAAGCCTAACACTGCGCCCACTCCGGCTATGATACCGTCCAGAATCAGACCCTTCAGCCAGTCAGCCGCATCAACCGCATCCAGCAGAGATTCCACCAGCACCGGAACACCGGGCACCCATACGCCATAATCCGCGGGATCCGGCTCTTCAAAGCCGTTCTCTTCAAAATAATCTACTGCTTCCAGATAGGATACCCCATTTACTTCATCTTCATCCGCATCCTCCGGAACATTGTCATAATATACCGTGACCTCATAATCCTCCAGCGTCTCCTCGTCCTCCAACGTATAAGAAACGCTCTCCTCGCTGCTCGCAAAGTTCTTAAGCTCCGCCAGCGTCGCGTCTGCGTCAAATGCTTCATCCTCGGTATCCAGACCTGCAAATGCGTCTACCGCATTGCATGCAGCAGCGTACTCGTCGGCAGCCTCCTCATAAGCCCCGGAACCGATTCCAAACAGATGCCAGCCGTCACCAAAGAGTCCGTCGTTTGCCCAGTCCGTCGCCGCTGCACCCACGCCGACCATGGCAATCCAGTACACCAGGAACATAATCAGCGCAAAAATCGGAAGTCCCAGCCAGCGGTTGGTCACGATGCGATCAATCTTATCCGAGGTGGTCATGCTGCCTGCCTTGTGTTTCTTGTAGCAGGCCTTGATAACCGTTGCTATGTACACATACCGCTCATTGGTAATGATGCTCTCCGCGTCATCATCCAGCTCTTTTTCCGCCGCCTGGATATCCTTCTCAATATGCTCCAGCGTCTGCTTTTCGATATTCAGCTTCTCCAGCACCTTGTCATCCCGCTCAAATACCTTGATCGCATACCATCTCTGCTGCTCCTCAGGCATATTGTGAACGGTAGCTTCCTCGATATGGGCAATCGCATGCTCCACCGGGCCGGAGAAGGTGTGCTGGGGAACGGTCTTCGTACCCTTTGCTGCCTGAATCGCTTCCTCGGCGGCCTCCAGGATCCCGGTTCCCTTTAGGGCAGAGATTTCCACAATCTTGCAGCCCAGCTGCTTGGAAAGCTCTTCCGTATTGATCTTGTCTCCGTTTTTCTTTACCAGATCCATCATATTGATGGCGATCACAACCGGAATGCCAAGCTCGGTAAGCTGAGTAGTCAGATACAGGTTTCTCTCCAGATTGGTTCCGTCCACGATATTGATGATCGCATCGGGTCTCTCCTCAATGAGGTAATTTCTGGCTACCACTTCCTCCAGTGTATAAGGAGAAAGGGAGTAAATACCCGGAAGGTCGGTGATCGTCACATCGTCATGCTTTTTCAGCTTTCCTTCCTTTTTCTCTACCGTAACTCCGGGCCAGTTTCCCACGAACTGGTTCGAGCCGGTCAATGCATTGAACAGCGTCGTCTTACCGCTGTTTGGATTTCCCGCAAGGGCAATTCTCGTACTCATTTTTTCTTTTTTCTCCTTCCTGCTATTCTACCTCAATCATTTCGGCGTCTGCCTTCCTCAGCGACAACTCATAATTTCTCACGTTTACCTCAATGGGGTCTCCCAGGGGTGCCACCTTACGGACATAAATCTCAACGCCCTTCGTAATGCCCATGTCCATAATGCGCCGTTTTACCGCGCCCTCTCCATGAAGCTTTACCACCTTTACCGTGGAGCCTATCGCTGCTTCCCTTAACGTCTTCATCTTTTCTATCCTCCTATGTCTTAATAAACCCTCAGATCATGATTCTTCGCGCCAGATCATCATTGATCGCCAC
This sequence comes from Lachnospiraceae bacterium, assembly GCA_017484135.1. Taxonomy (GTDB): domain Bacteria; phylum Bacillota; class Clostridia; order Lachnospirales; family Lachnospiraceae; genus Roseburia_C. Next base: position 5,249 of record JAFUTQ010000097.1, on the reverse strand, counting down.
GCGGGATTCCTTTACCCGGACGATCACATTTCCGCCCAGACTGCTTAACACCTCAACACTCCCGCCGGCCACAAAGCCCAGATCCTCCAAATGCTTTTTGACCTCGGGATTCCCGCCGACCTTTTTAATGATATTTTCTTCCCCTATCGTCGCCAGATTCAATGGCATCATACGTACACCTCTTTTATTTTCTATGCTTGTTCCTCGTACCAGACTATGTTGTCATGCCCCTTAATGAGAATTTCTATCGTTAGTATATACTAACATTGAGTTAGTTGTCAATAACCTCCATTATTTTACATCTGACGGTGCAAAAACCCGCTCTGTTTCAAGTTTCACTGATACAGAGCGGGTAAAGACCTTATTTAACGATACAGTTATGTAATATGCAGTTTACTTCACAACCTCCCACATCTCGCCCATATTCCGGAATCCGTTTTCAGGGAGACAGCCCTTGCAGGCAGCAGCGCCGGATTTGCCCGACGTGACACAACCCGAACAGCTTGCACAGCCTTTTGCAGTCAGTGATACTCTCCGTATGATACCCATGTTCTCAAGGTATTCCAGTTGTCTTTTCACGTTCTCTGTATCCGTATGCATCTCCAGTGCGAGCAGTTCAATGGTTCTCGCATGACCATCCTTTAAGAGTCCGAGTAGTTTTTCCATAGGGCACTCCTCCTACCAGATCAACAAGCCGATGTGGTACGCGATAAACGCCAGAACCAAGGCACACACGGTGTAGTACAGGGCAATCCGGGCCGTCCACTTTGCAGAATGTATCTCTTGGTAAGTTGCAGCAAGAGCTACCACACACGGCAAATTAAAGGTAATCGCAAAGATAAATGCAAGTGCTTCGGGTCTTGTCACATTTGCGAGCAGAAGCGTACTGAGATTTGCATTGTCAACACTGGCTCCGCTCATCGCAGCAGAAAACGCCCCCGCATAAGAGCCTCCGGTATAGAGCGCACTGATGACACCGATCGCACCCTCCTTTCCGACAGAGGAAGCGATGAACGCAAGGAACAACTGCCATGGAAGTCCAAACACCTTTGTCACCGGCTCGATTGCGATGCCGAACCGATAGAGAATGCTGTTATCTGATCCCGCCGAGGAATAGGATAGCAGCCAAAAGATTCCGCATACCAGCAGGACAACCTTCGTCACGCGGAAGAAGGTATCCTTTGTTCTGCCGAGCACATATCGGAAAAGCGACCCCCACTTCGGTTTGTGATACGGCGGCAGCTCCATGATCATCCCGTATCGATCCTCTGTCTTGACAAGCTTTCTTCCGAAGAGCTTCGCTGTAACCCACATATGTAAAAGCATCGTCAGCAGGATTACTATGATTACAAGTACCGCTCCCGGTCCGAAGAATATCGTAGAGAGCATCGGAACAATCGACCACGCCGCGCCGCAGGGAACCGCCCACGCAAGTGCAATCGTCAGCACCTTCTGTCCCCAGTTATCAATGACTCTCGCACCGGCGGCACCGCCCATCGTACAACCGAAGCTGACAAGGAAAGGCATGATGGATTTACCCTGCAGTCCGAGCTTGCCCATTGTATTGTCAAACACATAAGAAATCCGCGCCATGATGCCGACCTCCTCCAGAAGCCCAAATACAAGTGTGACTCCGAATACAAAACCGAGCATCTGCACGATATACGACAAGGACTGGATTACTACATCATTCAGGATCGTTATGATAATCGTCGGGCATGCGATTGCCGATAATCCCGCTTCCACCGGTACCTTCAGATACGGAATTATCTGCCCGATCCCCATGATTGGCAATGCCGGAATAAATGAAGCCAGAAGTCCCAAAATAACCGTAATTACAACCGCAGGTTTGCCCCACACCTTGTTGGTATAGGTGCGATCCAGCTTTCCAAGTGTTACCTTTGCTTTGGTGACATTTACCGCACCGTCCAGCAGATAATCAATCCATGCAAACTTACTGCCGCCCGTTGCAACCGCCCCCTGAGCGCCACTTTTGATTGCTTCGAGCTTGCCGTACACATCTTTGCTTAGTGCGTTTTTCAGCTTTGCCGATACAACCTTGTCGTTCTCCAGCACCTTGGCGGTAAGCCACATGGATGAATATCCCGGAAGAACGTTCTCGGGAATGAGACCGCAGATTTCCTGAAAGCCATTGATGTCCGCATACTGCCTGCTCAGTTCAGACAGATTAATCTGCGTCTTGTTCTGAATTGCCCGATCCAAAGTTTCATAGAACACATCATAGGATTTGGTATCCGTGGCCGAAAAGAGCAGCGTAGGAATACCAAGCTTCTTTTCGATTGCTTTCGCATCAATCTTCTTTCCCTGATCTTTCGCCACGTCTGCCATATTTAACAGCAGAAAACATGGTGCATTGATCCCCGCATAGTCCGCCAGCATGAACAGGCTGCGCTGGAGCTGTGAACTGTCCGCAAGGATGCAGACCACATCCGCCTCCCCGGACGCGATAAAGTCCCTCGTGATGACTTCCTCATCGGAGTTTGCGGATAGGCTGTAGGATCCCGGCAGATCTGCCACAATATACTCTTTTCCGTTATGTGTAAATGTACCCTCTTTCTTCTCCACGGTTTTTCCCGGCCAGTTCCCGACATGCTGGCGCAGTCCTGTCAACGCATTAAACAAAGTGGATTTCCCCGAATTAGGCTGTCCTAAAAGGGCAATTGTTGTTTCTGTACTCATGCCGTTACCTCCTCTACCTGTATGCCGCTGCATTCATTTCGGTTGAGCGCGATCATGGTATCCCTCGAATGCAGCAAAACCGGTCTGTTCCTGTCATTCTTAATAATGCTGATCCGGCATCCCGGTGTCAGACCGATCGATGTGATGCGACTTACAAACCTTGTGTCTCCCTCCACACCGACAACCATGGCTTCCGTATTTTCCTTCAAATCATTTAATTTCATGATATCTCCTCTCGTATTTCAGAACTTAATCTCTGTAAGCTCAATCAGCGTATAGGAAGTGCTCTTTAGGATATTGATGACTTCCTCGTCAGAGATGGGCTGCTTCGCGTACACCTTGGCTGTTTTACTTGCCAGATCCACCTTTGCATAGATTCCATCCACGCTGTTGAATGCATTCTCCACATTCCGGACACAGTTTCCTCACACCATTCCGTCAATCCGCAGGCTGTAATGATAAGGGTAATGCTTCGGATTTCTATCCCCGGACTGTACCTTTTTTTTCGGTCCCTCGCGCTCACCACAGCAGGAACTTCCGTGCCTTACTTTGCCCACCACAAACCATATCAGGCAGGCTCCTGCAATACAGGCGATCATAATCATTCCAAAATTCATTATTGTTTTTCCTCCTGTACCGCTTTGTGCAGGCGGCGGTACTCCAACGGAGATATGCCTGTATATGCCTTAAATGCGGAGCCGAATTTGCCCTGATTTTCATAACCACAGACAGCCGCCGCCTCGCCGACACTCACATTCGTAGTGCTGAGAATCTCCTTAGCTTTACTCATGCGCTTATCCCGAAGATAATAGGACACCGGGGTTCCAAACACAGCTTCAAAATATTTTTTGAAAGCTGACGGGCTGACTCCGTAACGACGGGCGAGCTCCTCCACGGTGTAATGCTTCCGATAGTCATCCGTCAGAATCTGCTCCGCTTCCACCGCAATACGTCTCTGCCCCTTCGTGACCATACTCCGATTTTTGATTTCCGTCGCCTCACCATTCTTCAAATGATACAGAAGCGATACCGTCAAAAAACGATAATCCGATATCGCAAGATCCCCCTTCCTGATCCGCTCATACAAGAATTTGCTACGCTGTATTGCTGCATCGGAAGCTCTCGCCATGTAGTTACCGTTTCCTCTCTCAAGAAAATCATTCAAGCTGTCCAAAGTAAGTCCAAACGAGGATAGCTCCGCCGGTACACGCTCCTTTAGAATCTCCATATCAAATGCTATCTCAATGCCCTCATAGAGCTCTCCCGGATAAATGTATCCGTCCTTCGGCTCACGGTTATTGACGTTCAAAAGTCCCGGCGTCATATAGATGTATGTGTCATCCTGCATCTCCACCTCGCATCTCCCCGCATGGCATATATTGATCACTGCATAATTTTTCTGATCGAAATCATGATCCGGATAATCAATCCGATCCGAATGAACATCATTCCCCCAAAGAAATACGCCGTCCCAAAGCTTACAGATATAGGTGACGCTGCCTCCACCAAGACTTAAGACCTGCCTTTCGTCCGTTGCGCTGACAGGATTTTCTTTCAAATACAGCTCTTCAAAAGCGTTTCCCCAGCTTTTTATTTTTGCAGTCATTATTTTTACCCTCCCGTTAGTCTCGCCTAACCATTATAGTCTCTTACACCGAAACTTTCTATACCCCGTTAGTTCTTTTTGCTCCATTCGGCATTGAGTAATAAAACTTTGTTGTTGACAGGCCGGTTTGCCCATGCTAACATATCTGTGAACAAAGCGGAAAATGTTCACAGATAAAATATTTTGCTCTCTCAAGAAAGGATATCCGAATGGGAAAAGCATTTACCCCGGAAGAAAAAACCGCTATTAAAATCAAATTGATGGAAACGGCTCTGGAGCTCTTTCACGATCAGGGAGTAAAGACGCTAAACATCCGGGAGCTGACGAAACGCGCCGGAATCGCGCAGGGTACCTTCTATCGCTTTTGGGAGGACAAGGACGCTCTGGTGCTGGATGTGATGAAATACCGCGCCCGGCAGAAGCTGGATGCCGTCATTCCCCATTTCCCAGACTCCCTCGCTGACCCGGCAGGGTTTCTGAGCCGTCAGATTTATGACTGGTGCATGGACTTAAAAGAAAAGGTCGATACACAACCTCTCTATAAGCAGAGTATGACACTTCTGAGACGCCAAAGTGAGGAAGATGTAAACCGTGTTTCTGCAATCTACTGTGAGTTTCTGCAGCAGCTCGCTGATAACTGGATCCAAAACGGTGCGACACAGAAAGTGGATGTTTCCGGTCTGTTGAATGTATTTATCGGTGTTTCCGTCCTTTTTGCGGATGCCGCGCAGTTTGACCGGGATTATTTTGACCGAATTTTTTTCACCTTCATCGAGAGCGGCATCCGGCAGTTTCTTGTCATATAAAGCCTGCTAATAAAAAGTCAAGGGGAAATTGAAGAAATTTTGAGTGCGGATTTTAGGTACAACAAATAGACCGCCCGTTTGGCCGGTTTGCCGGAAAAGTTATCTACACATCTCAGCCTTGAGTTTCTGACTGAGTT
>JAFUTQ010000096.1 GCA_017484135.1 Lachnospiraceae bacterium | reverse complement strand
TCTTCTGCTCCTGTACCCGGACGGAGCTTTGTATCGAGCGAATTACTTCGTCCAGATTGGCGGCACTGGTATTGATCCGCTGCGCCTTCGTCTTTAACCGGGACAGCTCGGTCTTGTAGTCCACTACGGATCGCCTGAGACTCTTGACCAGCTCCGGCATCCGGTTGATCGGTCCTGCATAGAGTGCAATCGTTGCCATCGTATGTTCCCCCCTTGTCTGTTCCTGTCTGTTGATTTACACAGTGTAACATACTTTGGCGCATAGTTTGAAAAATTTGAACGAACCGTGAGAATTCGTGCGCGAAATTTCATTTTGGGGTCATTTTTTGGCGTTTTTTGCCATTTTCTGAAATTTCGAGCGCTAATTCGCACGGTTCGTTCAAATTTTGTAGACTTTATGGGAGAATATGTTATAATAATATTGTGCGCTTCATATATGAATTGCAAAAAAAAATCTGCGCAGAGCTTTGCTTCTGCACAGACGTTTTATTTTCTGCATATGATTTGGAAAGAAATCATGGTACGATTATCCATTTCCTTACATGAAGTGATGAGCGCCAACTTATATTTCTTTACAATTTGTTTTACCCGGTACAGACCAAGACCTCGCTTTTCCCCTTTTGTGCTGTATCCTTTCTCGTAAAATTTTTCCATCTCTGAATTCGTAAAATAAGAAGATGCATTACAAATCTCAACAACAAATTTCTCCGCGTCCTCGGTCAACGCCATATACATCAACCTTTCTTCTACCATATTTGTGACTAGCTGCTCCTGCGCATTATCGATCAATATCCCCAGCATTTCAATGATTTCATGGATCGGCACGCTACAACTTGCTTTATCAACGCAAATTTTATATTCCAAATGGATCTGCTGCTCTTCGATCAGGATACAGCGATGATATAAATAGCCTGCCAGAACCGGATGATTACAATTTGTTACGATATCATAATATTTTTCATCCGATTTTATCTCCCCGATATAATCTCTCTGCAGTTGAATGAGTTCTTCCAAATCTTTCGCCGTGATATGTATACTCATAACCGCATCAATCTGATTCTTATATGCATGCTGCCTTGTCCGTATTTCGTCTATCAGTTCCTGATAAGCTTCCGCATATGTTTGATATAGATCTAGCTCCGATTCCTGATGTGCCATTTCCTTTTGGATCCGATTTACCTTCAAGCACGCGCCAAAAATGCAGATCAATGTAACGGCAAACATAGCATCAGCCATTGTGCGTTTCATCCTTAAAAAATTTTTTCATGACACTCCCCATTCTAAACAGCTCCTCTATGTATTTCATTTTGACATACTGATTGATATAATCTATATTTTCTATATATGCCTGATTAATAATCACATATCGATTGCACCGTATAAAGGTATCGGAATCTATTTCTTTTAGAAAATCATCGCAGGATTTATAGGAGATTTCCATGACTCCATCTACGCAATATACCTTTGTATTCCGCTTGTAGGATTTAATACAGACAATCTGATCGATTCTCTTTAAATAAAAAATACCGTCTTTTCTGAAAAAAACATTGCGCTGTTCATCATTGACATCCGGAAACGTCAGAGCTTTCTTGACCAATGCCTTTACTTTTGCTTCATCAATCGGTTTTTCAAGATATCCAAAACAATGCAGCTCACTGTACGCGTAAAGCTTCGGATCCTGCAACGCTGTCACAAATATAACCGGTGTGAACTCATACTTTTTTACATTCCGAAGCTCTTGTATAAAATTTAATCCGGAAATATCAGCCGGGCTCTCCGCTTTTAAAATAATATCAATGAGGAACAATTGTATATGATTTTCCATTGCAATTTGATACGCCTCATGCTCGTTGTACGCACAATAAACCGTTAATTGCTCATCAAGATCTTTTATGATTCTTTTTAACGCCTCTGCCTGAACTTCTTTATCTTCTAAAATTAGTACCTTTCTTTTCATAACGCTCTCCCCCCGTTTGTAACATCTGTAGCAAATCTATGATTTGCGTTTCTTTGAATTTTCCTGTATCTTTCAACATAACACTATCTTCTTTTGACTCCGTAAAATATGCTAACAATCTTATCAATAATAAGAGTTTATCGTATTCCGAACAGCACTGTATGATCTGCCATGCTTCCTCTTCCTTTTTTTGTGTTCCGTATAACACATAGTCTGCCGAAATAGACAATTCTTTGTTAAGGCGTCTTAAAATCTCTAAAGAGATCTGGTTTTCAGCTCGCTCTATTTTCTTATACGCAGACAGCGATATTCCTAATCTCTCCGCAAACTGTTCCTGCGTAAGTCCGATATTTTCGCGAATCTGACGTACACGCAGTGCTAAATCCCGTCTCTCAGACGAGATTTCTTTTTTTGCCATAGACCAAGCTCCTTCCGCAAAAAAGTTGTCCTTCTTAATGTATACATTTTTCTTAATATTATCCATACACCAGATAGGAACTATTTAGTTACTTTTCGTGTCTATTTCTTATAAATTGCGGAAAGTTGAAGCAAACAGTGTCCCTATTCTTTTCCCCATTGAAATAACCCCTTTCGTCAGCTTGTTTCGTCTGACAAAAGGGGTTCATTTGAACCAAGGTTATCGATTGCTTTTTGATTGTCCGAATTTGCTGCTCCTATGCAAAATACCCCACCCCGGACTCAAAGAGCTTCATATCCTGCTCCCCATAGATATTCACTGCCACGGAATCTCCCCGCCGCTCCGAATGGGCCATCTTTCCCAATACGCGTCCGTCCGGACTGGTAATGCCCTCGATTGCCATGTAAGAGCCGTTGATATTCCACTCCTCATCCATGGTCGGTATGCCTGCCTCGTTCACATACTGCGTCGCCACCTGACCATTGGCAAAAAGCTCGTCCAGCCACTCCCGGGGTGCGACAAAGCGTCCCTCTCCGTGGGAGGCAGGATTGCAGTAGACGCCGCCCAGACTTGCCTGTGTCAGCCATGGGGACTTGTTTGTAACGACCTTGGTGTACACCATCTTGGAGATATGCCGTCCGATAGTATTGTAGGTCAGGGTGGGTGAATCCGGTCTCTGATGGGTAATTTTTCCATAGGGCACCAGACCCAGCTTGATCAATGCCTGAAATCCGTTGCAGATCCCCAGTGCCAATCCGTCCCGCTCGTTCAGCAGGCGGTTTACCGCCTCCTTAATCTTCTCATTGCGGAAAGCCGTGGCAAAGAATTTTGCGGAGCCCTCCGGTTCATCTCCGGCGGAAAATCCGCCAGGAAACATGATGATCTGGGACTGATCGATTGCCTTCTCGAAAGCCTCCACCGAATCTCGGATATCCTGCGCATTCAGATTCTTAAACACCTTTACGATGCAGTCTGCACCCGCGCGCTCAAAGGCCTTCGCACTGTCGTACTCGCAGTTTGTTCCCGGGAATACCGGGATAAATACGGTGGGACGCGCCACCTTATGCCTGCAGACATAAACGTCCTTTGTGTCAAACAGACCCGTTCCGAGCTCATCCCGCTCCTGTGTGGCGCGGGTCGGAAATACCTTCTCAAGCGTCCCTGTCCATGCCTCAATCGCCTCATCCACAGAGATTTTTACATCGCCATAGCAAAAACTCTGGCTGTCATTCACTTCGCCGACTACTACCGCATCAATATCTGCCAGCTCTGACAGAGAAGCTTCCGGAACCTCTGCCACAAGATTTCCAAAGCCCTGAGCAAACAATAAATCCGCCGAAACCTCTTCCTTTATGGTCACACCCAGCTTGTTTCCGAATGCCATCTTGCTTACCGCTGCCGCCAGCCCCTTGGCATCCAGCGCATACGCAGAAACGATCACGCCCTTTTGAATCAATGCATGTACCGTATCATAAACGCTCATAATCTGCTTATAATCCGGCATGTCAAATGCATCTTTGGCAGTTTGGAACAATACCAGTTTATTTCCTGCCTGCTTCAGCTCCGGTGTGATGATATCCTTTTCTTTTGCCACATCTACCGCAAAGGAAACCAGTGTGGGCGGCACATCAATCTCATTAAAGGTGCCGGACATGGAATCCTTGCCTCCGATGGACGGCAGCCCAAACCCGATCTGGGCATCATAAGCGCCCAAAAGCGCCGCAAAGGGCTGGCTCCAGCGACTTGGCTGCTCAGACATTCTGCGGAAATATTCCTGGAAGGTAAACCGAATCTTTTTGTAATCCCCGCCTGCCGCCACGATGCGGGAAACGGACTCCACCACGGCATAGGCAGCCCCGTGATAAGGGCTCCAGCTGGACAGATACGGGTCAAAGCCATAGCTCATCATGGTCACAGTATCACAGGTTCCGTTTGCCACCGGCAGCTTTGCCACCATGCTCTGTGTTTCGGTCAGCTGGTATTTTCCGCCATAGGGCATGAACACGCTGCCTGCCCCGATGGAACCGTCAAACATCTCGACAAGTCCCTTCTGGGAGCACACATTCAAATCCTTCAGCTCCCTCAGCCACGCTTCCCGGACATCGCCTGATGCCACTGCGTCCGCCACAGCCGGGATGCTGATCTGATTCAGGTAGTTGTCCTCTCTTGCCGGAATCTCCACCTCCACATCCGTCTCCTGATGGGCTCCGTTTGTATTCAAAAAGGCTCTGGACAGGTTCACGATTTCCTTTCCTCTCCATACCAGTACCAGTCTCGGCTCCTCGGTGACAACTGCCACCTCTACCGCCTCTAAATTTTCCTCCCCGGCATAGCCCAGAAAGGTCGTTACGTCCTCCGGTGCAACCACCACCGCCATGCGCTCCTGGGATTCGGAAATGGCAAGCTCGGTTCCGTCCAGTCCGGCATATTTTTTCGGCACCTTGTCAAGCTCCACCCGGAGTCCGTCCGCCAGCTCTCCGATTGCCACCGATACACCGCCTGCGCCGAAATCGTTACATTTTTTAATGATATGTGCCACCTCTTCCCGGCGGAACAGACGCTGGATTTTGCGTTCCGTCGGAGGATTTCCCTTCTGCACCTCGGCTCCGCAGGTGTCGATGGATGCGGTGTTGTGCGCCTTGGAGGAGCCGGTAGCTCCGCCGCAGCCGTCGCGTCCGGTACGCCCGCCCAACAGGATAATGACATCTCCGGGATCGGAGGTCAGCCGCTGCACGGCTCTTCTCGGCGCTGCACCCATGACCGCGCCGATCTCCATCCTTTTTGCTACATAAGCGGGATGGTAAACCTCCTTGACATAGCCGGTTGCCAGACCGATCTGATTGCCGTAGGAGCTGTATCCCCTCGCTGCTCCCCGCACAAGCTTCTTCTGGGGAAGCTTCCCCTCCATGGTATCCTTTACGGATACGGTAGGGTCTGCCGCTCCAGTCACACGCATTGCCTGATACACATAGGTACGTCCCGACAGCGGATCGCGGATCGCACCGCCCAGACAGGTCGCCGCGCCACCAAAGGGCTCAATCTCGGTGGGGTGGTTATGTGTCTCGTTCTTGAAATTTACCAGCCACTCCTCGGTCTTTCCGTCCACCTCCACAGGCACGACAATGGAGCAGGCATTGATCTCATCGGACTCCTCCTGATCCTGCAGCTTTCCTTCCTTTTTCAGCCGTTTCATGGCCATCAGTGCGATATCCATCAGACAAACAAATTTATCGTCCCGATCCTTATAAATCTCCCGATAGGTTGCCAGATAATCCTCATAGGTCTTTTTGATGGGCTCTGCATAATAGCCCTCATCAAACGTTACCTTCTTTAACTCGGTAGAAAAGGTAGTATGACGGCAGTGATCGGACCAGTAGGTATCCAATACACGAATTTCCGTCATGGACGGATCCCGTTTTTCCTCTGTCCGGAAATAGTTTTGTATATGCAAAAAATCCTTGAATGTCATGGCAAGACCTAAGGACTGATACAGCGCTCTCAGCTTGTCCTCCGCCATGTCACAAAATCCATCAAAAAGCTTTACATCCTCGGGCTCAGCAAACTCTGTTACCAAAGTCTCCGGTTTCTCCATTCCTGTCTCTCTGGAATCCACCGGATTGATGCAATGATTTTTGACGGCTACAAGCTGCGCCTCATCCAGAGTCCCATATAAGACGTATGTGGTGGCCGTGCGGATGATTGGCTCCTCATCCTCTTTTAACAGCTTTACGCATTGCTCCGCCGAATCCGCTCTCTGATCAAACTGCCCCGGCAGAAATTCTACCGAAAAGCAGGTTCCACCCTCCGGATCAAAGCGTTCCTCATAGACCTCATCCACCGGCGGCTCGGAAAATACGGTCTGTACCGCCCGTTTGTATATTGCGTCCGAAATATGCTCCATATCATATCGAATCAGTACGCGCACCCGCTCCACCGTTCCGATTCCCAGATAGCTCTTTATTTCCGACTGCAATTCCTTTGCCTGTATGGCGTACGCCGGTTTCTTCTCCACATAGATGCGTCTTACACTGCTCATTGTATTTCCTCCTAATCGCTTTTCACATGTTACAGCACAAGTATACCATTCCTTTTGCATTTGGAACAGATTTTTTTGTCTCTATCTTTCCCAGAACCTCTGCAATTTTTCCTGCAATTGTCCAATGCCGCATATCTCCCGCTGCTCCCACTCTCTGGGAAACAGCGCCCGGTATTCTCTTTGCAGGAAGCGCTCGTCCAAAAGCTCAATCACGCCCACATCCTCCGCGGTTCTTATGACTCTGCCCGCAGCCTGCAGCACCTTATTCATCCCCGGAAACCGGTATGCATAGTCAAACCCGTTCTCCCCGTTGGCATCATAATAGTTTTTCAGAATTTCCCGCTCGATTCCCACCTGCGGCAGCCCGGTGCCCACCACAAGTACGCCGATCAATCTTTCGCACTTCAGATCAATGCCCTCCGAAAAGATCCCGCCCATGACACAGAACGCCGCCAGTGAACGCTCCCGCTTTTCTTCAAAGGCCTCCAGAAAGGCCTCCCGCTCCTCCTCCCGCATGCTGCTTTCCTGCCGTATCGTCTCCGCACATGAAGAATACTGCTGCATAAACGCCTCATATACCGCATTCAAAAATGCATAGGACGGAAAAAAAATCATATAATTTCCGCAATGCGCCTGCACCGTCTGTGCAAGATAGGCGGCAATCCGGGCATATTCCTCATTCCCCCGTCTGGTATATTTGCTGCTCACATCGTTGGCAATCAAAAGCAGCCGCTGTTCCTGCAAAAAGATCGTCTGCGCATAAACCGCATAATTGTCTGTTTTCGTGCTGAGCAGCTTCTTGTAATACTGAATCGGCAACAGTGTCGCCGAGAAAAAAACAGTCGCATTCGCCCGGTCAATCCGCCCCTGCAGCTGGGCAGATGGATCCACACAGAATAATTTGAGCACAAAACGTCCCTCCGTATCATGCTGTGTGTAGATCACATAATGCCCATCCACACACTCATAGATCGCCAGAAAATTCCGCAGGGAAAAATAAAATTCCAGCACCTCCTCGCGCCCTGCAAACTCATCCCGCTTTTGCAGAAAATCATCCATTTTTGCGGCGAGCCGCATCAGCGCAAAGATCATCGTGCCGATATTGTCATAGGTCTGATAGGAGTCGCATTCCCTTTTATATTCCAAAAACAGCTTGTTGCATTTGTTCAGTTCCTTTTCGATCGCCGCACTGTATGGTTTTAACAGCTTTTTTACCGCCAGAAAATCCTCCTTGACCAGTGCAGCGCTGTACATCTGTCTGCCGCGTTCTACCAGATTGTGCGCCTCATCCACAAGAAAAATATAATCTCCCTTGATCCCCTCCTGAAAGAACCGTTTCAGATACACATTCGGGTCAAACACGTAATTATAATCACAGATGATGTTGTCCGCCCAGGATGCCATATCCAGACACATCTCAAAAGGGCATACCTGATAGGTCTGTGCATGAGCTCTTAAGCCCTCTCTGGTAAACATCTGCTCTGTCTGCAGCAGTTCATAGACAGCATCATTAACCCGGTCGTAATGCCCCTTGCTATAGGGGCAATTGTCCGGATTGCACTCCATTGTTTCACAGAGACACATTTTCTCTTTGGCAGTAATCTGTACTGTCTTTGCCCGGTAGCCCTGTTTTTCCAACAGATCAAAGGTTTCCTTCGCCACATTTGCCGTAATGGTTTTTGCAGTCAGATAAAAAATCTTATCGCCCAGATTTTCGCCCACCGCCTTTACTGCGGGATATATAGTGGAAATCGTTTTTCCCACACCGGTGGGTGCCTGAAGGAACAAAGTCTTTCTCCGGGCAATCGTGCGGTACACATCCGTCACCAGCTGTTTTTGTCCATTGCGATACGGATAGGGAAAGGGCAGTGTCTTAATGGAATTTTGCCGGATCTGCCGCCATTCGTATTGAAAATCCGCCCATTTTTTGTACTGTGCGATCAGTCCGCTAAACCATTTCTGTAATTCATCCAGCGAATACGTATAATGAAAATATTTCCTGTCTCCGGTATCCAGATTTCCATAGGTCATCTGTACGTGAATTGTCTCGCAGTCTTTCTGCACGCCATAGATATACGCATAGCACTTCGCCTGTGCCAGATGCACATCAATGGGCTCTGTCAGATTGTCCAGATTCCGATAAATCCCCTTGATCTCATCAATCGTAACCTCATCCTCCATGATAATGCCATCCGCACGCCCCTCTATGATGAGCTGGTAATTTTCCTCCTCAATGGCAATCTTTAAGGGAACCTCCGCGTGATAGGCGCTTCCCATACTCTTCTGAATCCTGCGATGCAGCTTACTCCCTGCCTGCATCGCCTCCACAGAGTCCATGCGCCCGTGACGACGGTCAATATCTCCTGAGCGAAGAATAAACTCCACAAGGTTCCGTACGGAGATCTTGATCTGCATCCTTTCCGCTGTGCTCTGTTCCGCCATATTTTCCTCCTAAAAAATCATCCGGTAAGCATCATCTGCTTTTGCACACCCCTATTTGCCGTGCAGGGCTGCATTCGGCGCAAGCCGAAATTCTTCCTTATGCAGCCCTGCGCAAAAAAAGGGTCTCGGCAGTTCCATGCTGCCGGACCCATCTTCATCTATGCCACTTCTAAGCTGTCGCGTACTTTTTCAAAACCTTCTCAAAATTCAAATCTCTCCCGCCGTACTTTACGGTCAACTCTCTTGTGAGATCCAGACTCAGGACACCCAGAAAAGACTTTGCGTCAATCACTACCCTGTTGTAAAAAATATCAATGTCAAAATCACACTTCTCTGCCTGGCGAACAAAATCCCGTACATCATCCTGATCTGTCAATCGAATTTTTGTTTCGTTCATATTATCACCACCCTATCATTAAAACAGTTTCCCTAGAAATCTCTGTAATTATGTCATGTTTGAGAACTTTTGTCAATTTTCATAATCTTCTTTTGCCGTTCCATTTTTTGCGCATATTTAACAATTTTTTTTCCAATTCCTCCCATTTTTAGGGGTTATGCCGATTTAGGAACCACTTCTTTTTTCCACTTTTTTCCATCGTACATGCTTAGATGAACAATAAACGGTAGTTCTCTCTTTGTTTTTTGACTGTTTTGTACAATTTTTCTTCCGTTTTCTGTGCAGGATTACCAGCCCTTCTTATCAATAGTTACTATATATAATATTACATTTTTTAATTTTGTTCCTTACTTATTCCGGCAGACAAACACTGATGCAATAAGTAGTCAATTTTTAATTTTATGAAAAACCCCCGAGAAACACTGATATTCAGCGTTTCTCGGGGGGTTTTATATAAACAGGGGTGGAAGGAATCGAACCCTCCTCTGGAGTTTTGGAGACTCTTATTCTACCGATGAACTACACCCCTATGTACCAAAAGGTAATCATACCTTCAAAACTTCATACAGATCATCCAATTCTTTTCTTGGTCAAGCCCTCGACCGATTAGTAACAGTCAGCTCCACATGTTGCCATGCTTCCACCTCTGCCCTATCTACCTGATACTCTTTCAGGGGTCTTACTATCTTTAAGATAGGGATATCTCATCTTGGGGTGGGCTTCACGCTTAGATGCCTTCAGCGTTTATCCCTTCCGGACTTGGCTACCCGGCTATGGGGTTGGTCCCCAACCGGTACACCAGTGGTCCGTCCAGCCCGGTCCTCTCGTACTAAGGCCAGCTCCCCTCAGATATCCTGCGCCCGCGCCGGATAGGGACCGAACTGTCTCACG